>JANOOW010000256.1:0-1945 GCA_031421555.1 Hyphomicrobiaceae bacterium
CCCCGGCTGCCATCACACGCGGGCGATCGGCGATCCGCGTCGTGCTGTCATTCAACACTGCGACGTGCCGCGTGCCGGGGATCACTTCTTTCAGCACTTCGAGTTTTTTGGGATCGATTTCCGCGACAAGCATACTGACCCCGGTGAGGTTGCCCTGTGGCCGGGCCAGGCTCAGCGCAAATCCTTCCTCAATGAACGCCGAGGCCGCTACGATCGGAATCGTCGACGTCTCGGCCTTTGCTGCAAGCGCCGCAGTAGGTCCGAAAGCCACGATGATCTCTGGGCGCTCTTTCACGAGGTCCCGCGCCAACTCAGGCATGCGGCTCACGTCCCCTTTGGCATCGCGAACCTCGAGGCGGTAGTGGCGTCCGTCGATGAGGCCGCGGGCCGCCAGCGCGTCGATCAGCGGCTTACCGGGCGGTTGCTCGGGTGAAGCGACGCGAAGCCATCCGATCAGCGGCAGCTTCTTTGTCTGCGCTGTGACAGGAAGGGACGCGATCAGGAAGGCAAAAACTAGAAGCAAACGCCTCATTCGATCACCTCGTCGGCCATGAACACTGACCAATCGTGGCACCATTAGTAGCCCAATTCCGTGCACCCACTGTGAGGAAACGCACTCGTACGCGCTTGAGCTAACACCGGCGGTATGTGCCAATGAACAATAGGGCGTTCCTCAGCACAACAAAACTCTTACGATGCCTCGCAGGACGATCCAGCGCTATCACGCGGGTCAGTACAAGTGCGCAACTTTGTTGGCCGTTTTGGGTGTTCCGCGATGCTGACAAGAGCGTTTTAGAACTGTTCTCATCCAATCGGTTTCGTAACGCAGGATCGCAGGCGGGCTGGACGCGACATCGAAGATCGTTGACGCGGCCGGTTACGGTTGAACCGCAGATTGCAGTTCAGCAATACGGTCGAGGGCCGAAGTGCTCAAAGGACCTTTCGAAAGCGCTTCCGCCGCCCCTTCGAACTGTTCCGGTGTTGCAATTCCGACCTGCAGGGTCGACACGTCCTTGTGGCTCGCCACGTAGCGTATGGCGAGCTCTACCTTGTCAACCGCGCCTGCCAATGGGACCGCGGGATCAAAGCGCCGCGCGGAAATCACATCGGTCTGGTAATCGATGCCTGAGCCGATCGGTGCTACCTCTTGCATGCCGAGCGGATGGCGACTTCTTTGGCCCGAAAGCGCGCCGCCGGCGAGCACCCGGATGACGATCGTTCCCATGCCGGCGGCTGCGGCCTTGATCAGCAGTTCATCATAATCCTGTGCGGGCAGACCCTTTTGCAGGGGGCCTCCCGCGCTCGGATTGAGAAGATTGTACACAACCTGCGCCGTGTCGAAGCGGCCAGACCCAACCACCGCATGCAGCGATGCCGTATCGCCAATCGCGGTGATTCCGGTAAAACGGATTTTTCCCGCCTGCCTAAGCTTCTCGAACACAGGCACCACCTCGCCAAGCACGACGTCGGGATGCAGGTCCCGGGCTTTGCCTCCCGGTGAGATCGAGTTGTGGAGTTGCAAAAGGTCGACGTAGTCGCGCTGAAGTCTGCGCAAGCTACCCTCGACCGATTGCTCGATCGCTGCCCCGATGTTTCCCTTTTGCTCCGCTGGCACGTTGACCTTCGTCGCCAGCAAGGCATCCGGTTTCAACTCGTGAAAGATCCGTCCGAGGTTCGTTTCCGAAGCCCCGATTCCGTAGAGAGGCGCGGTATCGAAGAAGTTGACGCCGATCTCGAGCGCGCGGCGCACCGCTCGCATCTGGTCATCAGCATCGCCCTTGGTCATCAGACCTCCGACGGCACCGCAACCGAAGGTGAGCAATGAAACGTCGAGACCAGTTCTGCCAAGCCTTCGGTTTTGCAAAACGTATTCCTTATCCAAGGGCACCATCAACGGATGTCATATTATCACAGCGGACGGCACAAGATAGCTGCGGGCGCGCAG
>JANOOW010000257.1:0-1822 GCA_031421555.1 Hyphomicrobiaceae bacterium
CACGACCGACATGTCGTGCTCGATCAACAGGATCGACGTCGCATGGTCTTGGCGGATGATGCGCAGCAAAGCATTGAGTTCGCCGCTCTCGCGTGGATTGAGCCCGGCGGCCGGTTCGTCGAGGCACAACAGTGCGGGATCGATGCACATGGCGCGGGCGATTTCGAGCCGGCGTTGCGCGCCATAGGGCAAGTCGCCCGCAGGATCGTCGGCACGCTCTGTTAGCCCAATCCGATCGAGCCAGTATTTAGCACGGTCGATGGCGGAGGCTTCCGCCTCGCGATAGTGCTTGGTGCCGAACAGTCCCGCAACGGTCCAGCCAGATGCATCCATCAACGCATTATGCTGTGCGACGATGAGGTTTTCGAAAACGGTCATGCCCGTGAACAAACGGATGTTTTGGAATGTGCGTGCGACGCGAGCCTTGGCGGCGATCTCGAAATCTGGCATGCGCTCGAGCAGGAAGACGGTGTTGCCGCTCGCGTTGCGCTGAAAGCGTTTGCCGCTGTTGGTGACGGCCGCGATATCGCCGGGCGTTGCGTCTCCGATGCGTAGCGACATGCGTCCGCTGGTCGGTTTGTAGAAGCCGGTGATGCAGTTGAAAACGGTCGTCTTGCCAGCGCCATTCGGGCCGATCAGCGCGGTGATCTCGCCACGCTTGGCCTCGAAACTGAGATCGTTGACGGCAATCAGCCCGCCGAACCGCATAGTCATGCGCTCGATGACGAGTAATGGCCCGGTCTGATTGGCAAGGGTCGTGGCCATCGCGGAGACGGTCGGGGCGCGCATCAGCCGTGCCCCTCTTTCACGAGAGTGCCGGAAATGGCTTTGCTTTCCTTCAAGACGATGGAAGGTTCACGCGTCGAGATCAGGCCGCGCGGCTTCCAGATCATCAGGACGACCATCGCGAGGCCAAACAGCAGCATGCGATATTGCGTCGGGTCGAAGTCTTGCCCAAACAGCCGTTTCAGAAAATCGAGTTCGCGCAGGATCTCGGTGCCTCCGACCATCGCGATCGCGGCGATGGCAACGCCGATCTGGCTGCCCATGCCGCCCAGCACCACGATTGCCAGGATGACCGCGCTCTCCATAAAGGTAAAGCTTTCGGGACTGATGAAACCTTGGCGCGCGGCGAAGAATGAGCCAGCAATGCCACCAAAGCCGGCCCCGATCGCAAAGGCTGTCAGCTTGGTATTGGTGGTATTGATGCCGAGCGAACGGCAGGCGATCTCGTCCTCGCGCAATGCTTCCCAAGCACGTCCAACGGGCAGCCGGCGCAAGCGCACGGTGACCCAGTTGGTCAAGAACGCTAGCGCGAGAATTACGTAGAACAGAAAGATCGTGCGGTGGAGCGGGGTAAATTCGAGGCCGAGCGTCGCGGCGAAACCTTTATCGGAGGCGTTGAACGGCAGCCCGAAGAACGAGGGTCGCGGAATGGTCGAGATGCCGGCGTAACCCTTGGTGATGTCGACCCAGTTGATCAGCACGAGACGGATGATCTCGCCGAACGCAAGTGTGACGATAGCAAGGTAATCGCCGCGTAGCCGCAGCACCGGGAAGCCCAGCAGGATGCCCCAGAACGCCGCGAGGATGCCGGCCAGCGGCAGGCAGATCCAGAAGGACAGGCCGAAATACTGCGCCAGCAGCGCGTAGGAATAGGCGCCGACCGCGTAGAAGGCGACGTAGCCGAGGTCGAGCAGCCCGGCCAGGCCGACCACGATGTTCAGGCCCCAACCCAGCATCACATAGGTCAGCACCAGGATGCCGAGATCGAGTTCATAGCGGTCGACCCCGGGGATGGCCGGCAGCACCAGCGCGATGG
>JANOOW010000258.1:0-9999 GCA_031421555.1 Hyphomicrobiaceae bacterium
CTTGTCTTTCTCGCGCGGGGAAAGGTTCATGGCAAAGTTCCGTCGTTATCAGCAGGACCAGATGCGGGGACTGACCCCGGGCAGCAGACGGGATAGAACGCGCGCCGAACACGCCCGCACCACATGCGGCTCGGCTCCCGCCAGACGAACGACAAGCACGCCGTTCCAAGCGCTCACGCCGGCATCGCAGATGGCACCGTCAAGTGCGTCGCGGACGTGCTCAAGCAGAGTTCCAGCAACGGGAGCAACATGCACGATGGTCGCAATCGCACAAGCGCCTTTGCCAACCGCCGGCCTCGCCAAGTGCTTCGCGATATTGCCATCAAGGCGAACATCCTCGGCGAAGATCAAGCGCCCGTCGCGGCGAATACGCCACCGATCATGAAACAGGCCACCCGACATGACTTCGCCGCGCGCCGTACGCCCAAACACGACGCCCTCCTTGATGGTCAGTGTCGCGGTAGCCGCCACGTCCACATCAAGGCGACGCGACAGCCGTGCTCGATCGAACAGAATTGCTTCCTGGGGGAGCCAGGCGAGATTTGCGTTCGGCGCGAGTTCGAGCGTTGTCGCGATCGTGGCCAACTCGCCGTCACTGCCGTATACCTTCTCGGCTGATTGCGTGGTGAGGGATGCACGGGCGCCATCGCCGAGCGAGAATGTCAGCTCCTGACTGTCCCCACCTGCTATGCCGCCAGCGGTATTCAAAATGATCCCTTCGCAATCGCCACCGACTTTGGGAAAACGCAGCCGCAGTGCGCCCTCCTCGCGGATACGCAACGCCGTTGTGCGCCTGCCGACCGAGGCAAGTTCGGCGCGCAGCACGCTTTGCGTACGAACGAACGCCGGAATTGCCGGTCGAGGATGCGCCGGCTGCGGACCGGCATTCGGATGGCCGACGTACATTCGATCTGGTCCAACTCGGGTAGGTAACGATAGCGGCACAGGTCCGCCGGGCCAAGCTTCTCAACCATTATCTCAACCATTATGATGCTCGGCAATCGGGTTGCAGCACTTCGGTAAAGCGGTCAAACTGCCTCTCATGATTTGCCCCGAAGCTGGAATGACAAAGCCGCAGTTACGTCTGGCAGAATTTCATTGATTGCGTCGGGCCCTGCCTCGTTGGCGCCGGCTACGTTGCTTTACCGGCGTGCAATCCAACACCTTAGGATATCGAGCATGATAACAGTCGAAGAGGCCATCGCCGGCCGGCAAAGCATTCGCGCCTATCTGCCAAAGGCGGTGCCGCATAGCGTGCTGGAGCACGTGCTGGAGATCGCCGGCCGCGCACCCTCGGGTTCCAACATTCAGCCGTGGCGCGTCTACGTGTTGGAGGGCGCCGCTAAGGACGCACTCTGCGAAGAACTCGTTGCGCGGCACGCCAGTGGCGACGAGGGCAAACGCGAATACAATTACTATCCCGTTAAATGGCGCGATCCCTATCTCGCGCGCCGCCGTGAAACCGGATGGGGATTGTATGGCCTGCTCGGCATCGGCCGCGCAGACAAGACTGCAATGGCATCGCAAGCCCGGCAGAACTTCACGTTCTTCGGCGCACCAGTGGGCCTGATCTTCACGATCGATCGCGACATGGAACTTGGCTCGTGGCTCGACACCGGCATGTTCATTCAGTCGGTGATGATTGCGGCTCGCGGCGCTGGACTGGAAACCTGCCCGCAGGCGGCGTTCTGTCAGTACCATGACATCATTCAAGCACGGCTGAATATTCCCGCCGGCCAGCAGGTCGTTTGCGGCATGGCGATCGGCTACGGCGACCCCGATGCCAAGATCAATCGCTTCCGCACCACACGCATCGCGATCGACGATTTCGTTACCTGGGTGAAAACCTGATGTCGTCCAGTTGAGTGAGCTTTTTGAGCACTTATCGAACTGGGTACACACCTGGGGCGACAGAAGGTGCCACCTTCGACCTATGATCCATGCACTGAGGATCAGAGGACGTCACGGTGCTCGAGTTTGCAACAGCACGATCTGGCGAAACACAAGGCGGCCGCTTCAACGAAGCGGCGCTTGATGCGTTAGGCATCGCGGGTGCAGACGATCTGCTGCCAGCCGGTCGCGTGGCAATCGGGTTCGTCGACTACGGCTTCGACTTGATGCATCCGTGCTTGCGAAGCACCGCTGGAGATACATCGCGCTTTCGTTTTCTGTGGGACCAGAACCGCACGCCGGAAGCGGCACGCACCGTCGATCTTGATGTCTCAACAATCGAGGACTGGGACGGCGAAGCGCTCGATTTAGCTGTCGGTGCGGCGGCCAAGTCCGGCTCGCGGCGGGCCCTCGATGCGATCTACGATCCGCACGCCAACAATTGCGGGCGGCACGGCACGACAGGCGCAGCGCACGCTACGCTGATGGCCTCGATGGCCGCCGGCACTGCGTTCGCTGGCTTCCGAAGCGCTGCACCGCATGCCGCGCTCATCGGCGTGCAGCTTGCGCTCCACGATGCCGATTGGAGGGAAGAAGATGCGCGCGGGCGCCCGACATGGACCGGCGCCGCTTTGCCGGCGGAAGCGCCCTGGGGCGGCTGGCGCGCGTACGACGATGCCCCGCAAATTGGCAACGCGATCCGCTACATCTATGATCGCGCCTGCAAGCTCGGCGTCGATGCACTCGTGGTCAACCTGAGCATCGGCGCATGGGCTGGTGCGCACGATGGCGCGTCGAGGACCGGGCAGACGATCGCAGCCCTGGCTGCAAAGGCCGCCGCTGCCTGGAAGGCTGGAACCGGTCCACGCACCCTCGTCGTCGCAGGTGCCGGCAATGCCGGCGCCGATGAAGGCCACTGGACGGGTCAAGTCACTCACGCAGCGGCGCAGACGTTCGACTGGATCATGCAGTCCGATGATCCGACCCAGAACAAGCTCGAGATCTGGTACGACGCCGAAGGACCGCTTGATGTCGAACTTGTTCTCCCGAACGGCAAGGCACTGGCGCTGACGCCCGGAGGCACGCACGAAATCCTCATCGGTGCCTCTCGAATTGGCATCGCCGATCACATGTTCGAAGTACGTCGCCGGCTGTCGCGCACACGTATTTTGCTCCATCCTCCGTTCATTCCTGCTGCACTGTTCGCAGGCGCGACCACTTCATTCTCACTGAGATTGCGTGCAGCATCTGAGCAATCAGCTGTTGCGCATGCCTGGATCGAGCGCGACGACGGAGCTGCTGAACGCTCCTGGCTGTCGCCATCGCATCCTGAAAGCTCGCTGTGCTGCCTTGCCTCGTCTCGTGGCGCGTTGGTGATCGCTGGTTATGATCATCATTGCCAACCCGAGGCGGGGCAGCCAGCGATCCTGCCCGCGTCGAGCCTTGGACCACTGCCATGGTGCGCTGGCCCGCCGGCCCGGGTTCCACATCTTGCTGCGCCCGCCACGGCGATATGGGGTGCCAAATCGAAGTCACGTGGCTTCGCACAGACCACCGGGACAAGTGCAGCGGTGGCACTGGCTTCCGGCGCCATCGCCTACGCACTTGCCCGCGACCCGCACGCAACTTTGCCGCCATACGATTTATCGGCAGCTTGGAGCAGCCGTTTCGGCTTCGGACAATTGAACATCGACGACACCGCCGCAGTAGGAGTACCCGCTTGAACGAACTCGTCCGCATCGATCATCCAGCCCACAGTCCGCGACCCGCACCGAAGCTTGAAAAGCCGTTCAAGGTCACGATTTGCGTAAACCAAACTTGCAGCATGGATTGCAAGCTCTGCTACGCCGACTGCGGATCATCCAAGCGGCCCGAACTCACGACCGCGCAATGGAAGACGTTTATCGATGAACTGATCGCCGAGGGCTTCCTGCACATATTCTTCGAGGGCGGTGAGCCGTTCCATCGGCCCGATTTCGAGGAGCTGCTCGCCTACTGCCAACGCAAGCTCTTCATCGCCGTGCGCACGCACGCGACCTTGATCGACGAAGCTCGCGCCAAACGATTGAAGGTCCTCGGCATCGGCCGGCTTTATGTCGATCTGTTCGCCGCGATCCCCGGGATCCAGGACGAGTTGACCGGCCAAATTGGCAGTTACGACGCCGTTGTCGCGGGTATCAAGCATGCTCGCGCGGCTGGTCTCAAGGTGACGATCCTCGGCATCCTTTCGGCTAAGAACGCTCCACATCTTCAGCGCTACGTCGATCTGGCGAAGGAACTCGATTGCGACCAGGTCGGCGTGCTGCGCCTCTACCCGCTGGGACGCGCCCGCAAGAACTGGAGCGAACTCTCGCTCACGTTGCCGGAAATGATGGCTGCGTTGAACAGCCTGCAAGTGCCCCCCGGCGTTCAGCTTATGCAGTCATGGCACCCGAAGGACGGCAACTGCTGCTGGCAGACCGCAGCGGTCACCCCGCAGGGCGACAGCGTCGGATGCCCCTACATGCGCGAGTACGTCAACTACGGCAACATCACCGAAAAATCCCTGCTCGAGACCTGGGACGATCCGCTGTACCGGCAGCTGCGCGCCAACGACGTCGAAGACAGCTGCCCCGATTGTTCGACCACGCAAGGCACCCACGGCGGCTGCCGCTCGACCGCCTTCGCCTTCACCGGCCGCTTCACCGCGCCCGATCCCTACTGCACCCATCACAACAAAGGAGTTGATCTACGTGTTCTCCCGGAACGGCTCCTACGCGAAAGCACCTGACGTCATCGTTCGCGGCTTCGAAGAGTGGGGGCATGCTTATGCCTTCACGCCCGATGATCCCGAGCTGCACGATCTCAATACCAGCGCGTGGTTCATTCTCGAACTCTGCGACGGGCGGCCCTTTACGCAGATCGAATCCGATTACGTGAAGACCGTCGCCCCGAAGATGGGAGCGGTGGTCGCGAAAGAGCAGTTCCATCAAGGCTTCGATCTGCTGCTCGGTCGCAACATAATCGCGAACTCGGACTAACGAGCTGCGCGTGGCGGCCGGCTCCTCGCAGAGCTATCGCCACGCGCAATCAAAAAGCAACGCGCAAGCAATGTGCGGAGAGCACACCATGTTCTCCGATCGCGGGGGTGCGCCTCCAGCCGTTTGATTTCCGGGCTCGCACTTCCGCGGGCCGGAATATGAGGAGTAGAGTGTCACATGATCGACAATCGAACGACCTACCTATCGGCACGGATGGCGCGTGCACACACCATCGAGGCACCGGCAGTCGAAGCCGTCAATCAGCAAGTCCGGACGAGCATGAGCGTGCCATATCAGCGCCATATGCTCGGCGACGCGCTGACCTCGGCGGAGACGATCGAAGCGCCAGCCGTCGAAGCCGTCAACCAGCAGGTGCGAACGAGCATGAGCGTGCCGTTCCAACGCCATATGCTGGGCAGTACGTTGGCGTCGGGCTCGTCAGTGGAAACGCCTGCCGTCGATACCGTGAACCAGCAGGTGCGAACGTCGATGAGCGTTCCCTATGCGCCGCACATGCGCGGTCGCGAGGCCGTTTCCGAACCCTCGGTCGACACCGTCAATCAGCAGGTGCGTACGAGCATGAGCGTGCCGTTCGCACCGCACATGCGCGGCACCGATGGCGATAGCCCCTCGATCGATGCCGTGAACCAGCAAGTGCGAACGTCGATGAGCGTGCCGTTTTCATCGTACATGCGTGGCGGTTCGGCGAAATCCGGTCCGGCGGTCGATGCCATCAACCAGCAGGTGCGCACGTCGATGAGCGTGCCGTTCAACCCCTACATGCTGGGTGCGCACGCGGAGGAACTGCTCAAGCGGCGCCTGATGATTTCGCCGGTGCTGTCGGTCTGGCAGTACAAGGTCAAAAGCCACGAGGCGTTCAGCGCCTGGCTTGCAACCCGCGAGATCCTGATGAGCGAGGGGCGTCTCGGCGGCGACGCTGAAGTCAAGGGCGTGCGCTACGGCGGAACGTATCGCGTCGGCGCGGAGAAGTCAGGTGCCGGTGGCACCTACAAAACTGTGTGGGGCTACACCAGCGAAATCTCGATGCTATCGATGCAGCGGTTGTGCTCCGGCACTTCGGTGACGGCGACCATCGTGCAACTCGAGCTGATCGACTTCGTGAAGGGCATGAAGAAGTTCATTGCCGAAGCCGGTGACGCGAACTTCGCCGAGGAGATCCTCATCTCGGCAGCTGCGGGCTGAGCCTTAGCCCACGAAAACGCCAATCGCGCCGTAGGCAGCATTCCGCTTACGGCGCGTGCTTCGTTATCTCCTGTTCGAGCGATACATTTCTGGGACGTCCTCATGCTTGCAACCATACGAAACAACCGGCTCAACTTCGCGCTCGGCATGTTGGCTGGGCTCGCAGCAGCGCTTCTGTGGGGTGGTGGCTCGGTCGTGTCGCGGCATCTGGTATCGCAGAAACTCGATCCGATGGATCTGGCGCTATTGCGCTACATCGGTTGCTTCCCGATCGCACTCGGCGCGCTGATCATGTTCCGCGATCGCGTGCGGCTCGACATATCGTGGTTCAGGCTTGCCGTGCTTCTGTTGTTGGCGGGGCCGCCGTACCACGTATTCGTCATCGGCGGTTACGCGCACGCAACGGCCGGCGCAGGCGCCTTGATCATCACCGGCTTGATGCAAGTCTTCAGTCTTGGCGTACCGCTGCTTCTGCTCGGCACCCGGCCTGGCATTGCGCCCGTAACCGGCGCTCTGCTGGCTATCCTCGGATTGGCCGTGTTCTCAACCGACATGGCATCGGGTTTCTCGTTCTCAGCCTTAGGTCTCGCGATTTTCTCGATCGCAGCGCTCGGTTGGGCTTTGCTCACCTACTACGTGCGGCAATGGAAGATCGATCCACTGCAGCTGACCAACGCGCTGGCGCTATGGTCGCCGATCTTCCTGCCGCTCTATGTGATATTCCAGCCTGCGCCTAACTTCTCGGGCCCGATCGCGGATACGTTGCTGCAGCTGGTTTATCACGGGGTTCTCGTGGCCTATGGCGCGACGCTGCTGTTTTTCGTCGCGGTTCGAAAGTTGGGCATTTCGACTGCAGCGGTCATCCAGGCGCTAGCGCCCGGCTTAGCCGCCTTGATGGGAGCATTGTTGCTGGGCGAGGGCCTATCCCCGACCCGCATCGGCGGCATTGCCATCGTCATCGCGGGGGTGATCGTGACGTCGGTTGGCGCAAAAATCTGGACCTCTTTTCGATCGTCAAAGAACGCTGTGCAGATCGCCTGATCGGAGCGATCGGTACAATCGTCAACGCGGCATTAATCACAACCAGTTATGTTGCGTGGATGATGAACTCTGACGATCGCCGGGCAGCGCCGATGAGACAAACCCTGCAATTTTTTGGACTGATGGCCTGCGGACTAATCGTTGCCGGCGTCGCCGTGTTTGTGGTTTCAGGCGTTATCGGTACGCCCAATGTCACGCGATTGGGAGCAGCTACCTCCAGCGGGCTGGGCGCGCGCTCCGGCATGGGGATCGATTATGTATCCTTCGGCATGGGTTTGGCAGCCGGCCTCATCATGGCTGAGTTGGCGAGATTGTCCTGGTCGGACATGCCGCGCAGAGCGATCGCCTGGGTGATCGCCAACCGGCGCAACGCACGATATTGCGCCTATGCCTGCTTTTGGATCGCAATCCTCATTTTTGTTTAGAATCGCATCAGCCGGAAGTAGCGGCGCAGCCAGCCTCGGGACGCAGAAACGGCGCGCCTGCATATGCAAGCGCGCCGTCAGTTTGTTCTGCGCCTAGCCGCAAACGCGAATCAGTGCGCCGACTTCCAAATCCGCTTCTTGGCGACATAGAGCAGTAAGCTGGTGACGATCAGGTAGAGCAGCACTTGCCAGCCGATGCGCTTGCGCTCCGAAAGCCGCGGATCGGCCGTCCATGACAGAAACGCGGTGAGGTCCTTGGCATTTTGCTCGATCGACGCGGTGGCTCCGGCATTTGCCTGATAGCTTACCGGGCTGGCAAAAGGCGGCGGCATCGCAATCTGACCACCGGGGAAGTACTTGTTGTAGTACATGCCGTCTTGCAACTTGTTGCAGACGTCGGCTGCTCCGTTTTCACCCCGAGCGACGCTCGCGCATCGCTCTACGGTCTTTTCGTCCTTCGCGTCGGCGACGAGCGTTAGATGACCAGCCTTGTCGCGCGCGTAAGCGGGTGGCTTCTCCGCATAGCCGGTCAAAAGAGCGTAGATGTAGTCGGCGCCGCCCTCCTGATAGGCGGTAGCAATATCCTTTATCATCGACACCGGATGATAGGCGATCGACCCGTCGTACTCGACATTTCGCGCGCGAGCCATCAACGACATATCCGGCGGCAACGCACCGTTCTGAGCGGCACGTGCCTGGTTGTCGTTGTCATACGGCCCAAGGACCGGATCAGCCAAACGCGCCGGGCGCTTGATCAAACCACCCTTCTTGTCGGCGACGTCGCCATTGTCGTTCGGACCGTCATGGATCTGGTTCGGCCACGATGCCGCCAGCGCCTTGACGCTCTCCTCCGGGAACTGGGGGCCGCCCGGCTGCGAAAGATTGCGGAAGTACACGCGCTTCAAACCGTGACAGGAAGTGCAAACCTCCTTGTAGACCTGAAACCCACGCTGCAACTGGGCTTCGTCGAATTGGCCGAACAGGCCGCCGAAGCTCCACTCGATGCGCTCGATATGGGGGGCATCGCTCGCAGCGAAAGCCGCTGCTGATCCGGCCGACACAACGCCTGCCGCCACTATCAGGCGAAGCGTGCGGGAAGAAAACGTGCTCATGTCATTGATCCTGACGTACTAATCGTATCTTGCATTGCTCAGCGTTTTTCGGGAGAGGCTGTCGCCCCCGTGAGCGCACCCGCACCGCCGCCATGACTCCTGCCGAGTACCGAATCGGCGATCGATCTTGGCAGCTTTTTCGGGGTTTCGATGAGCCCTACGATCGGCATGACCAACAGAAAGTGGATGAAGTAGTAGGCGGTAAAGACGCGTGCCCAAATAATGTATTGGCCTTCCGCGGGCTTGGCGCCGAGATACCCGAGCGCGATGCAGGTGAAAACGAACAGAAGGAAAAACCAACGATAGGTCGGGCGGTACTTCGTCGAGCGCACGCGGCTGGTATCGAGCCACGGCACGAATGCCAGGATTGCTACGGCGGCAAACATCAGAAGCACGCCGCCAAGCTTCGAGGGTACTGCACGCAAAATCGCGTAGAACGGCAGGAAGTACCATTCCGGCACGATGTGCGGCGGCGTAACGAGCGCGTTTGCTTCGATGTAGTTGTCGGCGTGACCCAAATAATCCGGTACGAAAAAGACGAACCAAGCGAATAGTGTGACGAACACAGCGAGCGCAAAGATGTCCTTGGCGATCGCATAAGGTGTCATCGGCAGCGTATCCGCCTTGCTCTTGACGTCGAGACCGGTCGGATTGTTCTGACCAGCGACGTGCAGCGCCCAGATGTGCAGAGCGACAAGGCCTGCGATCACGAACGGCAACAGATAGTGCAAGCTGAAGAACCGATTGAGTGTGACACCTGATACGGCGTACCCGCCCCAGAGCCACTGCACCACGGCCGTGCCGACGACTGGAATTGCTGAGAAGAAGTTGGTGATAACGGTAGCGCCCCAAAAGCTCATCTGGCCCCATGGCAGCGTGTAGCCGAGGAACGCGGTCGCCATCATCGCGAGATAAATGAACACGCCGAGGATCCACAGAACCTCGCGCGGCGCCTTGTACGAACCGTAGTAGAGGCCACGCAAGATGTGCAGGTAGACCGCGAGGAAGAACATCGACGCGCCGACCGCGTGAATGTTGCGCATCAACCAGCCGAAATTAACGTCACGACGCAGAGCTTCGACCGAATCGAAAGCGTCCTTGGCGCTCGGAACGTAGTGCATGGCGAGCACAATGCCGGTGACAATCTGCGTCACGAGGCAGAACATCAATAGTCCGCCGAACGTCCACATGTAGTTGAGGTTACGCGGCGTCGGGAAATCGACGAACTGGCCCTGCATCATGCGGGCGACCGGCAAACGATCGTCCATGAACTTGGCGAAACGGGACTTCGGAACGAACGTGGACGGA
>JANOOW010000259.1:0-4751 GCA_031421555.1 Hyphomicrobiaceae bacterium
AGAAGCGCGATGTGCTTCGTGGCCGCACCTTGATTAACCTGTTCTTCGAAGCGTCGACCCGAACGCAAAGCTCGTTCGAGCTGGCGGGAAAACGGCTTGGCGCCGACGTCATGAACATGAACGTCTCGACCTCATCCGTGCAGAAAGGCGAGACGCTGATCGACACGGCGATGACGCTCAACGCCATGCGGCCCGACATCATCGTCGTGCGCCATAGCGCTGCCGGCGCCGTCGAGTTGCTCAGCCAAAAGGTCGATTGCTCGGTGATCAATGCTGGTGATGGCGCACATCAGCACCCGACGCAGGCCCTACTCGACGCGCTCACCATTCGCCGCGCCAAGGGCCGGGTTGCCGGACTTACCGTCGCGATCTGCGGCGACATCGTACACTCCCGCGTCGCGCGATCGAACATCGACGTGCTGAACACGCTCGGCGCGCGGGTCCGCATCATCGCGCCGTCGACGCTGCTGCCGTCCGAGCCAGAGCGGCTGGGCGCGGAGGTCTTCACCGACATGTGGGAAGGCCTCAAGGACGTCGATATCGTCATGATGCTGCGCCTGCAGCGCGAGCGCATGCAAGGCTCGCTCGTGCCATCGCAACGCGAGTACTATCACTACTTCGGGCTCGACCACGAAAAGCTTGCGCTGGCAAAACCCGATGCGCTGATCATGCATCCAGGGCCGATGAACCGCGGCGTCGAGATCGCGTCCACCGTCGCCGACCATTCCCGCAGTGTCATCCGCGAGCAAGTCGAGATGGGCGTCGCCGTCCGCTCGGCCGTTCTCGAAGCGCTCGCCCGCCATCTGCCAAACCATTGAAAGGGGCACCCGTGAACCGTCCCCGCAAACAGAGCGACCCCTCGAAGCGCCCGAGCGAGCCGGTTTCCAAACGGCGCACGGTCTTCATCAACGCACGCCTGATCGATCCTGCGACGAACCGGGACGAGCCCGGCGGATTGCTGGTCGAGGATGGCGTGATCACAGACCTTGGCGAGCACCTGCGCCTCAACGCGCCGGAGGGTGCAGCGGTCATCGACTGCAAGGCGCATGTGTTGTGCCCAGGCTTGATCGACTGCCAGGTGTTCACCGGCGAACCGGGCTCCGAGCATCGCGAGTCTTTGAAAACTGCGAGCCAAGCCGCTGCTGCCGGTGGCGTTACGACAATCGTCGTGATGCCGGACACGAGCCCGGTCATCGATCAGGTGGCACTCGTCGATTTCATCCAACGCCGCGCGCGCGACAATGCCGTCGTCAACGTGCACACGATGGCCGCGATGACCAAGGGTCTCGCTGGCGAGGAAATGACCGAGATCGGCTTGCTCAAGCGCGCCGGTGCGATTGCCTTCACCAACGCCAAGACGAGCGTCATCAATACCAAGGTGATGCGGAACGCACTGCTGTACGCCAAGGACCACGACGCACTGATCGTGCATCACACCGAGGATCCGTACCTGACCCAGGGCACCGCGATGAACGCGGGCGCCGTCGCAACCCGGCTCGGCGTGCCGGGCGCGTCGAAGGCTGCCGAGACGATCATCCTCGAACGCGACGTGCGCCTCGTGGAAATCACCGACGGCCGTTATCACGCATCCAACATCAGCTGCGCCGAAAGTCTAGAGGTCATCAAGTCGGCCAAAGCCCGCAAGCTACGCGTGACGTGCGGCGTGTCGATCAATCACCTGACACTCAACGAAAACGACATCGGTCCCTATCGCACCTTCTTTAAACTCCGCCCACCGCTGCGGCGCGAGGAAGACCGTGCGGCGCTGGTGCGCGGGTTGGCTGCGGGTGACGTCGACGTGATCGTATCGGCGCATGATCCGCAGGACGTGGAAGTCAAGCGGCGCCCATTCGCAGAAGCGGCCGACGGTGCGATTGGGCTCGAAACATTGCTCGCCGCAGCCCTCCGCCTGTTTCACTCGGATGACGTGAGCCTCACCGTTCTGCTGCGCGCGATGACATCGGGTCCAGCAAAGCTGTTGGGCCTGCCAGGCGGCCGGCTCGAAAAGGGTGCACCCGCCGACCTGATCCTCGTCGATCTAGGCGAACCCTGGGTCGTCAACAAGGATGCGTTGCGGGCGCGTTCCAAGAACACGCCGTTCGACGAAGCGAAACTGCAGGGTCGCGTGCTGCGAACCATGGTTGCGGGCGAAACCGTGTATCACTACGCTGGTGTCGAGCGGACCTGAATAACGCCGCTCAACGCCGGAGACGCTGCCTCGATGTATGCCATGCTAACGCTGCCGGCGCTGCTCGCGATCGTCACCGGCTATCTCTTGGGATCGATCCCGTTCGGCCTGCTGCTGACGCGCGCCGCCGGCCTGGGAGACGTCCGCGCGATCGGCTCCGGCAACATCGGCGCAACCAACGTCCTGCGCACCGGTAACAAAGGCCTGGCGGCCGCGACGCTCATTCTCGATGCGCTGAAAGGCGCCGTCGCCGTCTGGATCGCGAAGGCTGGTGTGTTCGGGCTGTTGCCTGCGCTCGACATCGGATTCATCGCGGGCTTCGGCGCGCTGCTTGGTCACATATTCCCGGTGTGGCTGGGCCTCAAGGGCGGCAAGGGCGTCGCCACCTACATCGGCGTGCTGCTCGGGCTGTTCTGGCAGTTCGCTGCAATTTTCTGTGGCATCTGGATCGTGGTCGCCTTGATCACACGCATCTCGTCGCTCGCGGCACTGGTTGCAATTGCTCTCACGCCGGCCGGCATCTGGTTGGCGGGATACCCGGAAATTTCTGTCTTGCTCCTAGTCCCCTCCATGCTGCTGATCTGGAAGCACGAGACCAATATCCGCCGGCTGCTCAAAGGGGAGGAGCCGCGCATTGGTGCGAAATCCTGACCGGACAAGTTCATCGCTAGGCGACGTCGAAGATATGTTTTCGGCAGCGCCGTTGCCGATTGCGGTGCTGACTGACCAGCAAAGGCTCGCATGCTTGCGGCTGATCCGCTCGGAGAACGTCGGCCCGGTCACGTTTCGCGCGCTGATCAATCACTTCGGCGGCGCCCAAGCGGCCCTCGACGCGCTGCCCGAAGTAGCCCGTCACGGCGGCCGCAAGCGCCCCGTACGCATTTGTCCCCGCGACGTCGCCGAAGCCGAACTGGATGCCGCCGCAGCATCAGGCTCGAGCCCGCTATTTACGATCGAGCCTGGCTACCCCGCTCTGTTGGCGCAAGTCGATGTGCCGCCACCCCTGCTCTATATAAAAGGCCGCCCCGAGCTGCTCAACCGCCAGGCGATCGCGATTGTGGGCTCGCGGGATGCCTCGGCTGGCGGTCGGAAGATCGCGCGCGATCTGGCGCACGGGCTCGGTCAAGCCGGTTGGGTCGTAGCGTCTGGCCTCGCCCGCGGTATCGATGCCGCGGCACATACCGCAGCACTTGAAACCGGCACCGTTGCGGTACTGGCCGGCGGCACCGACAACATCTATCCCCCGGAACATGCCGAGCTGCACGCCGCGATCGCCCGCCAAGGTTGCATCGTCAGCGAGCAACCCCCCGGTTTCCAACCCCGCGGGCAAGATTTCCCGCGCCGCAATCGCATCATCTCTGGCTTGACGCGCGGTACGGTCGTCGTCGAGGCCGCGAAACGATCGGGCACCTTGATCACCGCGCGTTTTGCCGGCGAGCAGGGCCGTGACGTGTTCGCCGTGCCGGGCCATCCGCTCGATCCGCGCGCCGAAGGCACCAACCAGCTGTTGAAGGACGGCGCGATACTCGTCACCGAAGTCGAGGATATCCTGCGGGCGCTGCACCCGGTGATCGAGCAATTCGAGGATCGCACCGTTCCGCCTCCAGCCTTCGAGAGGGTGCGGCCGCCGTCACCCTCGCATCGACCAAAGTGATCGCGCCATTGTGCTGGAGGCGCTCGGCGCCGCCCCTGTGGCCATCGACGAGGTCGTGCGCGCCACGGGCTTGGGCATCCGCCAGGTGCAAATCGTACTGATGGAGCTGTCGCTGGCGTCCCGAATCACGCTGCATGGCGGCCAGCTGGTGTCGCTGGCCGTAGATCGGGATGACCTCTAGCCGCTGATAATTCGTGAATGAATTCAACGGCAAACAGAAGATCCGGCAACCCTGTTATGTTAGCCCGTTCGCGTCTGGCAACGGCCACGTTTGACAGTTGGTCCGTGATCTCCCATGTTCCCGCCGCTCCTGGAGCCCATCTGACATTTCGTCCGGCGGCACCAACTCCTACCCGTACGAGCTCCGAACGCAGCTTGTCCGGCTTCCGGGCTGTCCCTTTCGTTAACCCTATGGTGCGCATGAACGTCGTCATTGTCGAATCGGCCGCGAAGGCCAAAACGATCAACAAATACCTGGGCAAGGATTTCCACGTCATTGCCTCGGTCGGTCACGTCCGCGACCTGCCATCGAAAGATGGGTCGGTGGAGCCGGATAACGATTTCGCCATGCACTGGGACCTCGAAGGTCGCGGCGCCAAGGTGATGAAAGAGATCGCGTCCGCCGTCAAAGGCGCCGACAAGCTGATCCTCGCGACCGACCCGGATCGTGAGGGCGAAGCCATCTCGTGGCATATCCTGCAGGTGCTGCAAGACAAGAAGGTGCTGAAGGGCGTCGCCATCGAGCGCGTCGCCTTCAACGCGATTACCAAGCAGGCGATCCTGGAGGCGATGAAGCACCCGCGCGAGATCGACGGTCCGCTGGTATCGGCGTATCTCGCCCGCCGCGCACTCGATTATCTCGTCGGCTTCAACCTGTCACCGGTGCTGTGGCGCAAGCTGCCCGGCGCG
>JANOOW010000260.1:0-3028 GCA_031421555.1 Hyphomicrobiaceae bacterium
CGCGTCGCCGTCCGCGCGATACGTGCCGGAGCGGCCGCCGGTCTTCTCCAGTAGCCGGATCGGGCCGATGACCATGGCGCGATCGACCGCTTTCAGCATGTCGTAGATGGTCAGGCAGGCGACCGAGACGGCCGTCAACGCTTCCATCTCGACGCCAGTTTGTCCGGTCACGCGAACCTCGGCCGTGATGTGGACGCCAGGCGGCGCGTGCGACAACTCGAAATCGACGGTTGCCTTGGTGATCGCCAGCGGATGGCACAGGGGGATCAACTCGTGCGTCTTCTTGGCGGCCATGATGCCAGCGATACGCGCGGTCGCCAGTACATCGCCTTTCGTGGCCGTGCCGCTTTCGACGAGAGCCAGCGTCTCTGCCGTCATTGCAACAAAGCCCTCGGCGACTGCCGTGCGCGAGGTCGTGGCCTTGTCCGACACGTCGACCATGCGGGCTTCGCCACGCTCGTTGATATGAGAAAGTTTGCTCACGCCGCGGCTCCAAGCAGTGTCCGCGTGGCGGCTGCCACATCGTGCTGACGCATCAAACTTTCGCCAACCAGGAAGGTATTGACGCCGGCCTTCGAAAGCCGCGCCAGATCGGCTGGCGTGAAAATACCGCTCTCACCGATGACGATGCGACCGGCCGGCACCTTTGGCGCCAGCGCCTCGGTGGTGGCCAGCGTCACGTCGAATGTTTTCAGATTGCGATTGTTGATGCCGATCATCGCGCAGTCGAGCTTGAGCGCACGGTCGAGCTCGGCGGCATCGTGCACCTCGGCGATCGCGTCCATGCCCCAGTCACGGGCGGCACGCGCGAGATCGCGGGCGGCCGGATCATCGATCTGCGCCAGGATGATCAGGATGCAATCGGCACCCCAGGCACGGGCTTCCGCCACCTGATAGGTGTCGAGCATAAAATCCTTGCGCAAGGCCGGCAAAGAGCAAGCAGCGCGGGCCGCGGTGAGAAATTCGGGCGCCCCTTGAAACGACGGCGTATCGGTCAGCACCGACAGACAAGCAGCGCCACCGGCGGCATAGGCTTGCGCTAGAGCCGGTGGGTCGAAGTCCGGACGGATCAACCCCTTGGATGGCGATGCCTTCTTGATCTCGGCAATCAGCGCCGGTTGGCCTGCATCGAGCTTGGCGCGGATCGCACCCGCAAAGGAGCGCACCGGGGAAGCTGCCAGCGCTTGACGTATGACCGTCGCCAACGGCCGCTGTTCTTTGGCTGCGGCAATCTCCCGGCTCTTGTAGACTGTGATCTTATCCAGAATGTCGCTCATGGAGGAGGTATACGCTTTGCCAGCTTCAACGGGAAGATCGATAGAGGCCGCAGCCGCCTCTTGACACGTGAACAATGATCACGTTAGATGTGAACTAGGTTCATATATTTCTTTGGGTTAAGCTGCTCAGAGTCGCGGTTGGCCGTGCAACTTGAAAGGACAGACGATGGCGCTACCTTGGTCCTACACCAACCGCATCGAACGCGATGTGCAGCGGTGGCATGATGCGGGCTGGCTCGACGAACGCGGCCGCAGTGGCATCCTCGCCGATGTGCATACGCGAAAAGCCATCGTCAGCCTGCCGGCGGTGTTGGCGATTTTCGGTGCGACGCTGGTCGGTTTTTCCGCGATGACGTTCGTTGCGGCCAACTGGCAGGGCATGTCGAAGCTCGCGCGCCTGCTGTTTCTGATGGCTGGACTTTGGATCGCGTACGGTGGTGCGGCGTATCTGTTCTCGCGCCGCCTCGAAGCCTTTGGTCACGCCGCTGTGCTGGCCGGCTCTGCGGTGTTCGGCGCGGCGATCATGCTCGTCTCGCAGATGTATCACATCGAAGGCAACCCGCCGGATGCGGTGCTGCTTTGGGCTATCGGTGCGCTGGTCGCCGGCGTGCTGTTTCGCTCGGGTCCAGCGCTCGGCTTGTCGATGGCCGCCATCGCCGTTTGGAGCGGCTGGGAGATGCAACTCGTGCGCGGCGTACATTGGGCGTTCCTCGCAGGCTGGGCCGCCGTCGCGGCCGCCTACCTCTGGCTGCGCTGGCGCCCGGGCTTGCACTTGGCTGCGTTCGCGTTGGCCGGCTGGATCATCGCGCTCGGCTGGACCTTGCCGCACGGGCCACATCACTGGCTGGTCGCCTCTATCGGTTTCGCGATAGCTGCCGCGTCGACGATCGGTTCGCTGCACTTTGCCGGCAAGTGGGATGGCCGCATCGGCGCGATCGCGCCCGCCGCCACCTCCTATGGATTAGCTCTTGGCTTCATCGGCCTGCTGACGTCGCAAACCCGGATGCCGTTCGGCGGTCTGCTCGGGTCGGCGATCGTTACGCTCGCACTCGTCGTGGCGACCATCTACTGGGCGATGCGCACCGATAACCGCGTCGCACTGATGATCGGGTACGCAGTCTTTTCGGTTGAAGTCTTGATGCTCTACTTCATCACCTTCGGCAGTTTGCTGAACAGCTCGCTCATCTTCGGCATCGGCGGATTGCTGATCATCGCGCTCGCCTCGGTTGCTTTCCGTCTGATGAAACATAAGCCCCAGATCGCAGGAGTTCCGTCATGATCAACATCGATCGCAAGTGGCTGGTTGCCGGATTGACCGCGGCTTCCCTGCAGACTGCCGCCATCGGCTGGATCGTGTGGGATCGCATCGCACTGCTGAAGAACGGGCGTGAGATCGTGCTGCCGATCGTGCCGGTCGATCCACGTTCGTTGTTTCGTGGCGACTACGTCATTCTCAGCTACCCCGTATCGAGTGTGCCCGCCGCCTTGATGACGCCCGGCATCGAAGCGTCGCGGCCATCCAGCGTGTATGTGGCGCTGACGAAAAAAGGCGATGCTTGGGAGCCGTCAGCGCTATTGTCTAAGCCATCATCGCTCACGCCGGACACAGTCGTGTTGAAAGCGCGTCCGCTCTACGGGTGGAGAAAAATGGCAAGGCAGCGCGAAATCCCGGAAACGACACTCGCGCCGCCGGATATGGTTTATACCGTGCGCTATGGGCTCGAGAGTTACTTCGTGCCTGAAGGCACCGG
>JANOOW010000261.1:0-8145 GCA_031421555.1 Hyphomicrobiaceae bacterium
ACTCGGTGAGCCTGGAGGTTGGCATGTCGAAGCGGTGTTCGACCACTCGTTCTACATCCGCAGCGGGGACGAGTTCATCTGCATCGGCGGTGCCAGCATCGGCAACGGACCACTCAACGCCCTGCTAGCGCATGTATCGCGGCCGCCGCAGATCGAGGCCGGTGCGCCAATGAACCTCGACATTTCGACGGCGAAGATTTGGCACGCGCAGCCGTGGCCGGCAGCGCCGGCCAATCTCCCGCCCAATTATTTCCAGCATGTCATCCAGTTCACACTGCGCGAAGCCCCGCCCGAGAGTTTCATGCACGCTACCTTCTCGGCCGCAGAACCGCAGACGGCACTCGCGCGCCGCGCTCGCGCTGGTGCAACAGCGCTGAAAGCCGGCCTCGCTTCCAACGACACCGCCAAGTTCGGCGAGGCCGCATCACTCCTGCTCGGACTGGGACCAGGGCTCACGCCCAGCGGTGACGACGTATTGTCTGGCGCACTCATGATGCTGTTTGCGCTTGGCGAGGAAACTCGCGCCCTTGTTCTCGCCCAAAGCATATCCACACGCATGTGCGCTGCCACATCCCCGCTCTCGCGCGCGTTCTTGCGTGCCGCCTGCGACGGCGAATCGTCAGCTGCGGCGTACCAAGCCATCTTGGCGTTAATGCTCGGAGGTAAAGCCGCCGGCGTGGTCTCGCCGCTTCGTTCTCTCGGTGAGACGAGCGGCTTCGATATGCTCGCTGGCATCGTAATGGTTGGGCAAAACGCCGGCCGAAACCTGTGACATTCGGGCCCTTGTCGCGTTCCGGCAAACATGCCAGATTTTGATCAGTTTTCAACAACTGGAAGGAGGTGATCCGATGTCGAGTGAGATGAGGATGATGCCGGTAAGGCTCACGTTCATTGAGACGGCTGCGGAGCAACCTCAGCGGCTCGCCTGATGGACCGTGGATGAGCCAGCGCGAGCCGCGAAAGCGCTGTCGGCCGCTGATCTCACGTCCGAACTACTGCGAAGGGCCACTCGAAAGGGTGGCCCTTTTCGTTGCGCGAGTGCGATGCCGCAAGAGACTGGAGCCGATCAACCCGCTGTGGCTTGCGCAAGGCAGCATACTAAAGGTACGATTCTAAACTTCGGGCCTAGCTAGCGGTCCTTGCCGCCAGGAGACCCAGCCGTGACCGACCTTGCCGCCCGCGTCTACAATCACACGTGGAAGATCGATCCGATCGTGCGATCGGTGATCGATACGGATTTCTACAAGCTGCTGATGGCGCAAACGATCTTCCGGCGCTTGTCGCGCACGCAAGTGACTTTTGGCATCATCAACCGGTCGGCGAACGTGCCGATCGCCAAGCTGATCGACATTGGCGAACTGCGCGAACAGCTCGATCACATTCGCTCGCTTCGCCTCACGCGGGGCGAAAGCACGTGGCTGCGTGGCAATACGTTCTACGGCAAGCGCCAGATGTTCTCGCCCGACTTCATGACGTGGCTCGAAGGCTTTCGCTTCCCCGCCTACAATCTGGAGCGGCGCGGCGACCAGTACGAATTGATCTTCGACGGACCCTGGATCGAAACCTCGATGTGGGAGATCCCAGCCCTCGCCGTGATCATGGAGTTACGCTCGCGCGCCGTTCTGCGCGGCCTCGGCAAGTTCGAGTTACAGGTGCTTTACGCGCGCGCGATGACGCGCGTTTGGGAAAAGATCGAGCGCCTGCGCAAGCTCGAGGCTTTGCGGATCGCCGACTTCGGCACGCGGCGCCGTCACGGTTTCCTATGGCAGGACTGGTGCGTGCAGGCCATGCTCGAAGGATTGGGACCGGCGTTCCTGGGCACCTCCAACTGCTTGATCGCCATGCGTCGCGAGGTCGAGGCAATCGGCACCAACGCGCACGAATTGCCGATGGTATATTCCGCCCTCGCCGATGATGACGCAGCGTTAGCCGCGGCGCCCTACCGCGTGCTTGCCGACTGGCAAGAGGACTACGAAGGCAACCTGCGAATTATTCTACCCGATACGTACGGCACCGAAGCATTTCTCGCTGGCGCACCGGATTGGCTCGCCCAATGGACCGGCATTCGCGTCGATAGCGGCGATCCGATCGCCGGCGGTGAGGCTGCCATCAAATGGTGGCTCGCCCACGGCCAGGACCCCAAGACCAAGCTCGCGATTTTCTCCGATGGACTAGACGTCGCAACGATCGAGCAGATCCACCGTCATTTCGCCGGCCGCCTGCGGGTTGGTTTCGGCTGGGGCACGCTCCTCACCAACGATTTCCGCGGGCTGGTGCCGAATGGCGGCCTCGATCCGTTCTCGATCGTTTGCAAGGTCGTCGCCGCCAACGGCAAGCCTGCGGTCAAGTTGTCCGACAATCTCAACAAGGAGGTCGGGCCGAAAGCCGCGATCGAGCGCTACAAGCGCGTCTTCAGCCATCAATCCGGCAGCAGCGATCCGCTCGTGGTGTGAACTACCCCCGCTGCCTTTCCGGGCGAGCACTGGAAGTGCGAGACCCGGGATCGCGTCTTTTCGATAGGACGCGATCCCGGATACGTCCGCTCACGCGGCCGTTCCGGGAAAGCAAACGGAGAACGGGCTCGCGAGGGCTCTTCTCGTAGCCGCCTCGGCGCTGACGGATCAAACGCCGCAATATTGCTTGACGCGCCGATGATTGAGACGCTCAGTACGGCGAATTCACCGAAAACAGAGCAAACAATGCGCCAATATGTAAAGGCGGCGGCTGTCGTCGCGATCTCGCTCGTAATGTCGTCAGACGTTTTTGCTCAACCCGTGCAAGTGACGCCACCCGCGTCAGTTCTGCTGGCTGCGCCAAAGACGGTTGCAACGCCCTCAACGCCAAAACAGCCGATCGTACAGGTTTGCCGCAACACCGCCGATTTCGGACGCTGGCTCGAAGCTTTCAAGAAGGATGCAACCGCCGCCGGTATCTCGCCAAAGACGATGCAGTCGGCGAGCCCCTACCTTACGCTTGACCAGAACATCATCTGGACCGATCGCGGCCAGCGCTTTTTCGCGCAAAGCTTCCTTGACTTCTCCGACAAGCTCGCCTCGCGCGGACGCATGCAGAACGGTATTTCGCACGCAGCGAAACACAAGGCGATATTCGCGCAGGCCGGGAAGGAGTACGGCGTGCCAGCGCCGGTCATCGCAGCGTTCTGGGCGCTGGAGAGCGACTTCGGCGCGAGCATGGGCAATAAGCCGGTGTTGCGCTCGCTCGTGAGCCTCGCCTACGACTGCCGCCGGGGCGAGATGTTTCGCGGCGAACTTCTGGCCGCGCTGAAAATCATCGATCGCGGCGACTTGCAGGCAGCTGAGATGATCGGGTCGTGGGCAGGCGAACTTGGCCAGACGCAGTTCCTCCCCACCCACTATCTCAATCACGCCGTCGACTATGATGGCGACGGCCGCCGCAACCTGCTGCGCAGTCCAGCCGACGTGATCGGATCGTCGGCGGCGTTCATCAAGAGCTTGGGCTGGCAGCCGGGGCAGCCATGGCTGCAAGAGGTGAAGGTGCCCGCTAACCTCGCTTGGGACCAGGCGGATCTGGCGATTCAGCACCCCCGCTCGCAATGGGCAAAGTGGGGCGTTACCGCCGTCGATGGCAAGCCGCTTTCCGCCGATCAGACGCCGGGCTCGCTCGTGCTGCTGATGGGACGCAATGGTCCCGCATTCCTCGCCTATCCGAACTTTCAGATCTTCACCAAATGGAACCAGTCGCTGACCTATGCGGTAACGGCGGCCTATCTCGCGACGCGTATCGATGGCGCCCCTGCGATGCGGCGCGGCAATGCGCCGGTTCCGGTATTGCAGGCCAACCAGGTCATCGAGCTTCAGACACTGCTGGCCAAGCGCGGTTTTCCAGCCGGTGAGCCGGACGGCAAACTCGGTGCGGGCACGCGGAGCGCAATCAAGGCCGCGCAGATGAAGTTCGGGCTTCCCGCCGACAGTTATCCAACGTCGGAGTTGATCGAGCAGCTCCGCCGCTCCTGAGTGCATCCGATACAAAATCCGATCGACTGTTCCAGTACATGACCGCAGACAACCCGCCGCTCTTCAAAGGCACAGCCGGTTCAGCCGTGACATCGCTGATCCGATGGATGACTACCGGCGGCATTCGCCCGCTGCTGGTGTTCATTGCGGCGCACGTGGTGGCATGGACCGTCGCCATCAGCGTGAGCCGGCTGCCCGGCGTGCTGTGGGACGACATGCTCGAAACCTACTCCTGGGGCCAGCATTGGCAGCTTGGCTACTACAAGCACCCGCCATTTTACGCGTGGGTGGCCGGCGCATGGTTCAAGGTTATGCCGCGGACCGACTGGTCGTTCTATCTGCTGTCGGCGGTAAACGCCGGTGTCGGCTTCGCCGGTGTCTGGGCACTTGCCACGTGCTTCTTGCAGAAGGGCGGACGGCTACTCGCGGTTCTGCCCTTGGCCTTCATGCCGTCGTACAACTACCTCGCCTCGAACTTCAATGCGAACACCATCCTGCTCTCGTTATGGCCATGGACGACGTATGCGTTCGTGAAGTCGCTGGAGACCCGCTCGTGGCGCTCCAGCGCTGCCTTCGGCGCGTTGGCGGCAGCGTGCATGCTGTCGAAGTATTACTCGATCCTGTTACTTGCCACGTGTCTCCTCGCGGCTCTCGTCCATCCGCAGGCGCGCCGCTACTTCGCTTCGCCCGCACCCTACATTGCCGTCGCTGTTGGCGCGTTGCTGCTGAGCCCTCACCTCTGGTGGGCGTTCGCCAACGATTGGCCACCGATCAAGTATGCCCTCGGTAAGACCGGTTACGCTTGGGCGTCGAGTTTCGGTAAGGCTGCTAGCACCGCCTTCGCTGGCATCGCGATCAACCTCGTGCCGGCAGCCATCTTGATCACAGCACTGCGGCGCACAAACCCTGAACTCATTGCTGGCGCTTGGCGCAAGCTGCTGCTGCCCGAACGGCGTTGGATCCTCATTCTCGCCACCGGCCCGACCATCGCCACGATCCTGCTTGGCACGGCCGGCTACGTGAAGGTATCGATCGGGTTCCTTATTCCAGCGTTCTTCATGTTGCCCATGATGATCATGCTGGCAGTCGAAACCACTATCACGCGCAGCACGGTTGCAGGCGTCGCTCGCGCGGTAGCAATGGTATTTTGCGCAGCGGTCCTGGCGGCACCTGGGGTGGCGGCCGGATCGTTTTACCTCCGCGTCAAAGGCACCGTCGACGTCAGCGCGATTGCGGCCCGCGATGCAGCCACGATCTGGGCGCAGACGTTCAGTGCACCGCTGCGCATCGTCGGCGGATCAGAAAAATACTCGATCGCTCAACCCTTCTATGGGCCATCGAGCCCCGCCGAATTCACTCACTTCGCGCTCGATCAAGCGCCATGGATCACACCCGCGCGTATTGCACGCGAAGGCATGTTGTCGATTTGCGATGCGGCGGATACTGGCTGTGCCGCTTCTGCAGATCGCACCGCACACGCTGGCACGCGGCGCTTTCCGGTGACGATCAGCAAGACGTTTGTGGGTATCAAGGGACCTGAGGTGCCGTTGCTCTACATCATGACGCCGCCAACGCCTGAAGATTAAACGCGGCGCCGGGACTTTATCGCGGCGGCGAGCGTGCCCTCGTCCAAATAGTCGAGTTCGCCACCGACCGGCACGCCTTGGGCCAAACGCGAGATGGCGAGGGGAGTGGCGATCCCGGCATCTTCGAGACGCTCGGTTACGTAGTGCGCGGTCGACTGTCCCTCGACGGTGGCGTTGAGTGCCAGCAGGACCTCGCTCACTTCGCCCGATGCAACGCGTGTCAAAAGGCTCGCGATGTTCAGCCGCTCCGGTCCGACACCATCCAGCGGCGACAGGTGACCGCCCAGCACATGATAGCGCGCGTTGACGACACCGGCGCGCTCCAAGGCCCACAGATCGCCGATTTCCTCGACGACCACGATCAGCGAGGGATCGCGGCGCGGATCCTGGCATATAGTGCACGGCGAGACGGTATCGATGTTACCGCAGGTTGGGCATTCCACCAGCTTGTCGGCAGCGTTCGTCATCGCCTGCGCCAGCGGCACGAGCAGGTCCTGCCGCCGCTTCAGTAACGCGAGCGCAGCCTTGCGCCCCGAGCGCGGACCCAAACCCGGCAGGCGTGAGAGCAATTGTATGAGCCGCTCGATCTCGGGCCCGGCCGTCTGCTTAGCCATCGATGTCCCGGATCAAAACAACTTCAGACCGGGCGGCAGAGGCAGGCCTCCCGTCACATCCTGCATCTTCGATTGCAGCATTTCCTCGGCCTTGGCTTTGGCATCCCCGATCGCCGCCACGATCAGATCTTCGAGGATTTCGACCTCCTCGGCCTTCATCAGACTAGGATCGATCTTGATGCGCTTGAGGCTCGCCTTACCGTCCAGCATGACGGTGACGAGACCGCCGCCGGATTGGCCTGGCACCTCGGCTTGGGCAAGCTCTTCCTGCATGGTCTGCATGCGGCTTTGCATTTGCCCCAGCTGTTTCATCATTCCCATGATGTCTTTCACGGCTCGATCTCCTTCAGGCCTGTTCACTGCGTTTGCGGCGCGGCGGCAGAGGCCGCACGGCTTTGATCCCGGCTTCCGGGAATGCTGCGAGTACCGCTGCCACCGCCGGATGCGCCTTGACGCCGGCAAGCTGGACCGCTTCAGCTGCGCGCCGCACTTCGCCAACGGGCCGCTCACCTTGGCCACGCCCGACCGACACCACCCAGCGCTTAGCCGTCCACTTCGTCAGCTTTTCGCCCAGTTCGCCAGCGAGGCCCGGAGGCGCGCCGTCGAGCAGAGCGATTTCGATATGGCCAGGCTCGAAGCGCAACAAACTCACCTGATCTTCCAGATGCAATTTCAGCCGGGCATCGCGAAACCGTCCGGCGAGATCAACCACTTCGATGAACGAACGCGGCTGCGGCTCGGATGGTTGCCCTGCGACCGACGCCGGCACCTGCGCGGGGGCGGCGTTGAGCGGTGCGCGCGGCTCCGGCTCCTGAGTTTCAGGCGGAGGCATGCGGTTGCCGCGTGGAACAGGTACGGCACCGCCCAGTGTGCGAATGATCTCGTCCGGCGTCGGCAGATCGGCTGTATGACACAAGCGGATCAGCACCATCTCGGCGGCGGCGAGCGGGCTCGGCGCGCGTCCCGCCTCCTCGATGCCCTTCAGCAGCATTTGCCAAGCCCGGGTCAGCAAATTGAGTGACAGCTGCGCTGCCAGCGCCGCCGACCGCATCTTCTCATCCGACGATAGCACTTCGCCAGCACCCGCTACGCCTGCGACTTTCATCCGCGTCGTGATGTGCACCGCGTCGGCCAAATCCGCGAGCACTTGCACCGGTTCGGCACCGGCCAAGTGCAAGCTCGCGAACCGCTCCAGCACCGACGCGGTTTTGCCACCCAGCATGTCGTCGAGCAGATCGAGTATGAGGCTGCGGTCGGCCAAGCCCAGCATGGCGCGCACGGCGCTTGCGGTGACCTTGCCTTCGCCCATCGCGATCGCCTGATCGAGGATGGACAAGCCATCGCGTACCGAACCTTCGGCGGCGCGTGCGACCAGCGCCAGCGCATCTGCATCGGCGGTCGCGCCCTCGGCGGTTACGATGCGCGCGAAATGTTTCGACAATTCCGGGATCTCGACGCGGCGTAGATCGAACCGCTGGCAACGCGACAGCACCGTCACCGGCACCTTGCGGATTTCGGTCGTCGCGAAGATGAACTTTACATGTTCCGGCGGCTCCTCCAGCGTCTTCAAAAGCGCGTTGAAAGCGCCTTTGGACAGCATGTGGACTTCGTCGATGATGAACACTTTCGTGCGCGCCATCAGCGGCCGGTAGCGCGCGCTCTCGATGATCTCGCGCATGTTGTCGACGCCGGTATTTGACGCTGCGTCCATCTCGACGACGTCAGGGTGGCGGCTGGCGATGATCTCGGCGCAGTGCACGCCATAACCGTCCATCGTGACGGCTGGGCGATCCGGCAATCCCGGTTTGGAATAGTTGAGCGCGCGGGCGAGAATGCGGGCGGTCGTCGTCTTGCCGACACCGCGCACGCCGGTAAGCATATAGCCTTGGGCGATGCGGTCGGCCTTGAACGCGTTTTCGAGCGTCCGCACCATTGCCTGCTGGCCGATCA
>JANOOW010000262.1:0-3084 GCA_031421555.1 Hyphomicrobiaceae bacterium
GGCGGACGTGCTTTCGAAGGCGCCGACAACCCGATGCAGCCGGTCGTCAGTCTGTCCGCGCGCATCCTGCAGCTCCGCGATGTGCCAACCGGTGGCGTTGTTGGGTACGGCGCAACCTTTAAGGCGGCGCGGCCATCCCGCATGGCAACCATCGCCTGCGGTTACGCCGACGGCTTCCTGCGCGCCTTGAGCGGACCGACGGGTCATCAGGCCCGGTAGGGTACATCGGCGACTACCCGGTGCCCGTCGTCGGCCGCGTGTCGATGGACTTGATCACCGTCGATGTGACGGACGTGCCGATGACCCTCGCCCAGCGCGGCAACTGGGTCGAGGTCGTCGGCGGACGCGTCACGCTCGATGATCTGACCGATCGCGCCGGTACCATCGGCTACGAATTGCTGGCGCGGCTGTCGAAACGCGTGCATCGGATCTATGAAGACCATTCCGCCGAAGCCCCCTCCGATGCGGTAACCTGAGCGATGGCTAAAGCAGCGAAAAGCTCATTTGTCTGCCAGGCGTGCGGAGCAACCTCGACGCGCTGGGGTGGCAAGTGCATCGGCTGCGGCGAGTGGAACACCATCGTCGAGGAAGCCAACGTCGCAGCCGTACCCGGTTCTGGTATGACGCGCACCGTCCGGGGCCGCGCCGTGAAGCTCGAAGGCCTCGACGTCAAAACCGACGAAGCGCCACGCATCCCGACCGGCATCGCCGAACTCGACCGTGTCACCGGCGGTGGCATCGTGCCCGGATCGGCGATCCTGATTGGCGGTGAGCCAGGGATCGGGAAATCCACCCTGCTGTTGCAGTTGGCAGCTTCGCTCGCCAACTCCGGACGATCGGCTGTCTATTTCTCGGGCGAGGAAGCCGCGGCGCAAGTCCGCATGCGCGCCGAACGCCTCGGCGTATCGAAGAGCCGGGTGATGCTTGCCGCCGAAACCAACCTGTCGAACATCATTGCGACGCTGGAGGAAGGCCGCCGCCCGGATCTCGTCGTGATCGATTCGATCCAGACGCTGTGGGCCGATGGCGTCGAGGCAGCGCCCGGCACGGTGTCGCAGGTTCGCGCGTCGACGCAGTCGCTGATCCGCTTTGCCAAGCAATCGGGCAGCGCCATGCTGCTCGTCGGCCACGTCACCAAAGATGGGCAAATCGCCGGCCCGAAGGTGGTCGAGCACATGGTCGACACCGTGTTGTATTTCGAAGGCGACAGCGGGCACCCGTACCGCATCCTGCGCGCGGTGAAAAACCGGTTCGGCGCCAGCGACGAGATCGGCGTGTTCGAGATGGCCGGTCACGGCTTGGCCGAAGTGTCCAATCCATCGGAGCTGTTCCTCGGCGATCGCGATGCCAACGCGCCCGGTGCCGCGGTTTTCGCCGGCATCGAGGGTACGCGGCCGTTGCTGGTGGAGATCCAGGCCCTGGTCGCGCCTTCGAAGCTCGGCAGTCCGCGCCGCGCGGCGGTCGGCTGGGACCCGAACCGGCTCTCGATGATCCTCGCCGTGCTGGCCGCCCGCTGCGGCATCAACTTCAGCGAACATGACGTGTTCTTGAATGTCGCTGGCGGCTTGCGCATCGTCGAACCGGCGGCTGATCTGGCGGCTGCAGCCGCACTTCTGTCGTCATTTTCCGGTATCTCACTACCGATGGATGAGGTCTACTGCGGCGAGATCAGCCTTTCTGGCGCGGTCCGGCCGGCGGCGCACATGACCACCCGGCTGCGTGAAGCGCAAAAGTTGGGCTTCAAACGGGCGATTGTGCCGGCTGCCGGTGAGCTCGACGAGAAGGCGCTGAAATTGAAACTATCGCGGATTTCCCATCTCAAGGCGCTTGCAGACGCGCTGGCCCCGTGCGAGTGAACGTTTTCGTTAACCAACCGGCAGAGCTCAACAGGACGTTTTGCGCATGATCGGGCCGCTGACATATCTCGACGTCGGGCTGATCGCCCTCGCGATCATCTCCGGGCTATTGGCGATGTACCGGGGTCTCGGCCGCGAATTGCTGTCGATTATTTCGTGGATCGTCGGCGGCTTGGCGGGGCTGTACTTCTATCAATACGGGCAGGGGTTGGCGGGCGAAGTCACGACGCAGCTCAGCCTTCCCTCGCCAAAAATTGCGCAGATCGGAATTGCGGTTCTGGTTGGTCTCATCGTACTGATCGTCGTGCATCTGATCACGGCGCGGATCTCGGATTCGATACTGGACAGCCGGGTCGGCGTGATCGACCGTACCCTGGGGTTGATGTTCGGCGTCGTTCGCGCCTTCCTGATCGTGCTCATTCCCTACATGTTCTATCAGCACTTCACGCCGGAAAAGTCCGAGCCACCGGAGTGGGTAGGCCGCTCGGTGTCGCGCCCGCTGCTGGATAGCGCCAGCAGATCGTTGCGGCCGACTCTGCTGGCGGTCGTGCAAAAGGTTACGGACAAGACCGCTGCCGAATAGTGACAATTTCGTCGTAGTCGGGATACGCACATCAGTTTCTCGTGAACCATATGCTGAGTGTACTGGCGCAATCATATTGATTTCATATATGTGACACGCGTAGTGGATCGGGCGTAGTCATATGCCAAGACTTGGTTTGGCCAGGGCAGGCTTAGATCATCCGGCCCTTTGCTTCGCGGGAGGCTACCATGCCGTTTCAATCCGATGGCGCGGACGAAGGCATGGGTGCTGACGTGGCCGGTTGGCGACGCGGCGATGATGACCGCCTGCGCGAAGAGTGCGGCATCTTCGGTATCCTCGGCCACCCGGACGCCGCAAAGCTCACAGCGCTCGGGCTGCACGCCCTTCAGCATCGTGGCCAGGAAGCGGCAGGTATCGTCACCTACGACGGCCGCCACTTCCATAGCGAACGCCGCCTCGGACTGGTTGGCGACAACTTCAACAAGCCGGCCGTTATCGATCGGCTGAAGGGCGATACCGCCGTCAGTCACGTGCGCTACTCGACGACCGGCGACACAATCCTTCGCAACGTCCAGCCGCTATTCGCTGATCTCGATACCGGTGGCTTTGCCGTCGCCCACAACGGTAATCTCACCAACGCGCTGACGCTGCGCCGCGAATTGGTGCAGAACGGCGCAATCTGCC
>JANOOW010000263.1:0-4432 GCA_031421555.1 Hyphomicrobiaceae bacterium
GCCGCGCCAACCTTCGTGGTGGCCGGTAGCGGGGAAGCGCCAGAAGGCAAGGGGAGTTATGGGCGCTTTGTAGTTCGGCCCGGCGACACCAGTCCTGACGGCATGCGCGAGAAGGCGCGGTCCGTCTTGGGCGAGATGGAAAGGCGGATGGGGCTGCTCGGTTTTACCTGGAAGGATGCGACAGCGGCGCAAGTATATACCGTCTACGACATCCATCCGTTTCTTGCTGACGAGGTCATACGCCGGGGCGCGGCAGAACAGGGGCTTACTTGGCATTTCTCCCGCCCACCCGTGGTTGGCCTCGACTACGAGATGGATTGCCGAAGGGTTCTAATAGAGCGTGTCGTTAGCTAAATTCGGTCTGTGCGATACCGACGCGCTCGTTGCGACAGGCGGGAGTGCTTGAGGCCCGGAGGACGGACACCCCTTGAAATCCTTCGCAGGTCGCAGCTATTCGTCCCAATCAGGCACCAGGCGTCGCGGTTATTCCCGCATCCGCGAGCATGAGATGCTGCGACGCGACACGGTGCAAGTCGATTATGCTGTGCGTTACCGCTCGTCTCCAAATGCACTTTGATGCTTTCTACGTTGCAGTGGCAGGCTAATCTGATCGAAAGTGCCTATTGAAAATAATTAGATCCCAATGCAGCGTGTCAGTGTATAATCGGGTCATAACCAATCGACCCTCGTATCGAGTCTGAGATAGGGATCAAAGCTCATCTCAGAAGGCTATTCAATTCAATTCAATCGACCACGTCGGAGAGTCAGACGCGACTTCCGCTTTTCACTGACATACTGGCATGAGCCGCACACGGGATTTGCAGGGATTGAACCGCGCGTTATCGGCAGGGAACTGGCCCGGAAAGCGATCACGGGTAGTATGATGGCAGAAGACGAAGAGAATCTTTCGCGCTCTGGCGCGCTGCAAAACGCCGGCGTCATGCTGGCCGCCGATGAGCGCGTGGAACTAGTCGAATCGCGAGAGGCATTACGCAGTTCGGAAGCCCGATACCGCAGCGTCGTTGAGGGCGCGCCGCATGGTATTATAATTCAAACAGACGGCCATATCGTCTATGCCAACTGTGCCATGGCCCGCCTCTTCGGTTACGCGTCTTCCGACGACTTGCTGGGTCTCAACCCGTTCGATGATTTAATCTTTAACGCTGACCTCGACGTTTTTCGCACCCGTACTGCGGAGGTATACGCTGGCGGGCAAGTTCAGCCGACGCCACCCTGGCGCGCCCGCCGCGGCGACAGCCAGACAGTCTGGATCTCGTCAACCGCTCACATTTCCCAATGGCAGGGGCGGCCTGCAGTCACTTCCTTCTATGTCGACATCACCGAGCGCCTAGTAGCTGAACTCGCTGCCCGTGAGAATGAGGCGCGCTACCGCTCCGCACTCACTGCTGGGCGCATGGGAGCGTGGGAGACTGATTTGGTGGGGGGAACGCGGACATGGAGCGAGGAGGGGATGGCTCTGTTCGGTCTCTCACTAGCCGATGGACGGGGTACAGTCGGCGGTGATGCAGACGAGTATGCATCGGCCATTCATCCAGATGATCGTTTCTTGGTCGCGCACCTCTACGAACAGGCCGACCACATCGACTCGTTTCCCGCTGAATATCGGATCGTGCGTCCCGATGGCGTTGTACTTTGGTTATCCGGTCGCGGCCAAGTGGTGACTCGCATGGCCGACGGCACGGCTCACCGGTTGATCAGCATCATGGCCGACGTCACTGAACGAAAGGCTGCGGAAGAGCAAATTCAGTTGCTCTCGCGCGAGGTCACCCATCGGGCCAAAAACATGTTGGCTGTCGTTCAGTCGATTGCCAATCAAACGGCGAGAACGGCCGGTACCTTGGCAGAATTCCAACTGCGGTTCAGGGATCGTCTGCAGGGCCTCGCGTCGTCGTTTGACATTCTTGTGCGCGAAAATTGGCGTGGCGCACTGCTTACCGATCTTGTCCGTCAACACCTTGCCCCGTTTGTCGATACATTGAGCCCTCGGGTAATCGTTTCCGGCCCCGAAATCGTTGTGAGCGCAGATGCCGCCCAGACACTTGGTCTCGCGCTTCACGAATTGGCGACGAATGCGGTCAAGTACGGGGCGCTTTCTGTACCCACCGGTCTGATTAAGATAAGTTGGGCATTTGATCGTGTCGAAAGCACAGGTCGAAAGCTGAACATGACCTGGATGGAAATGTCGGGTCCAAACGTGGCACCTCCAGCGCGAAAAGGTTTCGGCCATATTGTGCTTCACCAAATGCTTGAAGCTTCACTTCATGCAGAGGTCGTGATGGAATTCGCCGTCGAAGGCTTGGTGTGGAGCGCATTAATACCAGCCGAAACACTGGAGCCGCGTATTGGGAGGCCGAGTTTGAACGGCGGTCCGCCCTTTGCCGCCGATGAGCATGCGGTTTGAATTTGGCAATCACAATGCTGATATCTTCGCGCGATGAACATCTGAGCGACCCGAGACATAGGTGACAATTCATACCGGACACATGGGTAACACTTCCTGTTGTTCTCGGCAGGTGTCGATGTCGTGGAACGAGAGTTCGGTGATGGACGAACGTGTCTGTTTTGCAGAGAGCCTGTGTGAAAACGCGGCCCAGTGAACGAAGCATGTTATGATTCCCGTATTGCGACCGGGGGGTCTCATGAAGCGCTTTATTGAAGGCCAAGATCGTAGCCAGACGACGCTTTTGCCGGAGTGCATCGACGACTACGTCGACGCCGACAATCCGGTGCGCGCGATCGACGCATTCGCAGACATGCTGGATTTGGCGGCACTCGGTTTCCCGATCGAGCCGGGGGCCACGGGGCGCCCCGGCTATCATCCAGCGGTCATGCTCAAGCTCTACCTTTATGGCTATCTCAATCAGGTGCAGTCATCACGCCGACTGGAGCGCGAATGCGCGCGCAACCTGGAATTGATCTGGTTGATGGGCCGCTTGAAGCCCGACTTCAAGACGATAGCCGACTTCCGGCGCGATAATGGCCCCGGGATCCGCAAGGTCTGCCGGCAGTTCGTCGCGCTCTGCCGGGACATCGATCTTCTCGATGCGGGCCTCGTCGCCATCGACGGCAGCAAGTTCAAGGCTGTCAACGCCAAATCGAAGAGCTACACGCGCGAGAAGCTGCGCAGGCGCCTTGGTGAGATTGACGTCGCCATCGACCGGTACATGGGCGAACTCGATCGCGCCGACGAGGTCGTTGCAAAGACCGGCATGCATCCGGTTGAAGCGCGGCTGTCGCGCGTCATCAAGAAGCTCGCGCATTACCGAAAGGAAGCCCGCACGCTGCGCTCCATCAAGCAGCGCATGGACAGCACCGGTGAGACGCAAGTCTCGCTGACCGACCCGGATTGCCGTGCCATGGCGACGACGAGCAAGCAGCCCCGCGTTGTCGGCTACAATGTGCAAAGTGTTGTTGAGACCAAGCATCATCTGATCGTCGCGCACGAAGTGACGAACCTCGGCTACGACCGCGAGGCGTTATCGATGATGGCGCTCGCGGCAAAAGACGTGATGGCCAGCGATAAGATCGAGGCCATCGCCGACAAGGGGTACTACAGTGGAGAAGAGATCGTCGCCGCAGAGAACGCTGGCATCGCTGTCACGGTATCAAAGCCGAACACTTCGAACGCAGGGGCGGCGGGCCGCTTCGACAAAGCTGACTTTGTCTACGATAGCGACCGCGATGCCTATCGCTGTCCTGCCGGAAAATGGCTGACCTATCACTTCACGAGTGAACTCGACAGTAAGATGATGCGCTCATACTGGACGACGGCGTGCGAGAGTTGCGCGGTCAAGCACAGATGCACCACAGGCAAGGAGCGCCGCGTCCGTCGCTGGGAGCATGAGGCGATTCTCGAACGCGTTCAGAAGCGTCTCGACGACGACCCGTCAAAGATCCCACTACGGAGCAAAACGGTCGAGCATCCCTTCGGCACGATCAAGGCTTGGATGGGTGCAACCCACTTCAAGATGAAACGATGAAGCACGTAGCAACCGAAATGGCGCTACACGTGCTCGCCTACAACATGATGCGTGTCATCGCGATCATGGGCGTCCCGCGCCTGCTCGAAGCGATGAGGGGATGATGCGCGCGCTTTTGAGTGCGTGCTGGCCTTGAAAACGGCATCGGCAGAGCGTTTCGGGCGCTCAGAGAGAGCCAGCGCGGCCAAAATCTAGAAAATGCCGTCTACATCGCCAGCCACCGCGCCACTGCCCAGACCGAACGAGGTTCTCACACAGCCTCCAGAGTTTGCAGACATCTTCGGGTGCGTTGTCGAAGCCCTCGGCCACGACCCAAACATGGTCCGGACCACCTCAGCAAGCGGACACGAACGGCTACGTTTGACAGGACGAGTCGAGCGGTCAAAATTTCGTGGTTCGTCACTCGGGCTCGAAACCGACCGGCGAAGAGG
>JANOOW010000264.1:0-1694 GCA_031421555.1 Hyphomicrobiaceae bacterium
GTTTCTGTTGACCACGGCCGGTCGTGTCGTTCACACTCAGGCTCAGCCGAACGTCAGCCGATCCAATGCCGTCGTGTTTGTCAGTTGGTAGGAACGTCGTCCGAGCGCGAGATCGATGACACCACAGCGGACCCGGAAGACGAGTAACCCAGTGATGACAAAAAACGAATTCGAAGCAGCACTCGCCGCTGGCGGATACACTGAAATCGAGACCAAGAAGCTCACCCCTCGCCCCGTCAATGGCGAACACGGGCACCATTTTTCGGTCCAGGGTCTTGTTTTGGATGGCGTGTTCACAGTCACTCAAAACAATCAGCCGGTCGCCTACGGGCGCGGCCAGATTTTCTCCGTTTCCGCTGGCGATCTGCATTGCGAGGAAGTCGGTCCCGAGGGCGCCGAGATCTGCGTCGGACGCAAATATTGACCGAACATGAAGGTTTTAGAAAACACACAGTTCTAGAGTTCTGGTTGCCTCGACGAGGTCCGCTGCTGCGGAGAACGCTACGTGTCTATCGGATTAGGTGCCTGCGCAAATGCCCGATCTCTTCACTCCGTTTACGCTCAAGGGCGTGACCTTGCGCAATCGCATCGCGATGTCGCCGATGACTATGTACCGCTCTATCGACGGCCGGATGACGGACTTCCACGTCATGCTGATGGGATCGCGGGCGGCCGGCGGCTTCGGCCTCGTTTTCCCGGAGCAGATCGCCATCATGCCGGATGACCGCACTAGCACTGGATGTGCCGGTATCTGGAATGACCAGCAGAAAGACGGCTTGAGCAGAGTTACTCATATCATCAAGGATATGGGCGGCGTCCCCGCGATCCAGCTCGGACACACGGGACGTCGGGGCAGCGAGAAGAAGCCATGGCATGGCAAAACGCAGTTGCCGCCCGATGATCCGGATGGCTGGCAGGTGCGGGGCCCGTCGCCGATCCCGCATGGGCGCCGTTATACGCTACCCGTGCGCGAGCTGAGCATCGCTGAAATCAAGGAGATCCACCAAGCCTATGCCAGCGCGGCCCGGCGCGCACTCGAATGCGGATTCGAGTGGCTAGAGATGCATTTTGCCCACGGATACCTTGGAGCGAGCTTTTTCTCCCCGCTCGGCAATCAGCGGGCGGATCAATATGGCGGTAACCGTGATAAGCGTCTGCGCTTTCATCGTGAGGCACTCGACTCTGTTCGCTCGGTCTGGCCCGCGCATTTGCCGCTCACTATGAGGCTAGGGTCAGACGACTTCAACGAACACGGAATACAGTTCGACGATGCCCTCTGGGCGATCGGTGAGTTGAAGCAGCACGGCCTCGATTTTGCCGACATCAGTCTCGGCATGAACACCGACGATATGAAGGATGTGCCGTTCGATCAAATCGGCTTCATGGTGGACCGCGCGGCCCGCGTCCGCCAGGAGATCGGACTGCCAGTCGGCGTCAGTTGGAACCTGGGTATTCCCGCCATCGCGGACAGGATCGTTCGTCAGGGACTCGTCGACGTCATCTTTCTCGGCCGCCCGGCCTTGGCTAACCCGCATTGGCCCGTTTGGGCGGCCCGCGAGTTGGCTCACACCGATCCCTTCTCATTGATTCCGGAGGATTGGGCTTGGTGGCTACGCAGCCGCCCGGGGCCAGAAGGCTCACTCGGCTGGCCACCAGTGGCGCCTCAAGCCGCGCGGTGAAATGGCCAATCCGGC
>JANOOW010000265.1:0-4322 GCA_031421555.1 Hyphomicrobiaceae bacterium
GGTGATGGAGCCGCGCCATATCTGCGACCAGGCTACAGCGCCACGCCAGCGCTGGCGGTGACGGGAATGTTCGATCGCACGACAGGGCAATTGCTTGCGGGCCTTGGCAATCGAGGCGTGATGGCGCGGCAAGCCGCAGGTTTCCAGAAAAAAATGATCTTCATTGCGCGATTGTGGCACTAGTCCCCCGTATCAGGGGCGGATATACGGGTTGCAGGGGTGCACCAAGTCTCGGGTAAACGGTATGATGCGTTCGTGCAGATCGGACTCCTGGTCCCGGCGCCTTGGCGCGTTGACAGCCGCCGTCCTCGTGTCGGGGCTCGCTTCGATGAGTTACGGATGGTCCGCGGAAAGCGCGGGAGTCGCACCGGCCGGTGCCGATGCGCCGGCATCAGTTGCCGAAGCTGACACCGTTCCGGCGCCGCCTTTGGACCCGCGAGCGGGCAAGGCTTACGCCGTTCTCGACGGCTTTTGCGCGCGTTGCCACCAGACCGGCCGCCTGAAGATACCAGCTGCTGCGCGGCCGACCGCCAACATCTTGGCCCTGGATGAAATCGCACGTGATGCGACTCTCGTTCGGCCTGGCGTACCCGATGCGTCGCCGTTGTACACGATCATGCTGCGTCAGCACGCAACGATCGATTTGGAGCCGCCTCTGCCGCCGGAAGCCGTGCAGGCGGTCCGTGATTGGATTCTCGATCTACCGCCGCCGGCTGAGACTTGTGGCGGCCGTCGGGCGATCACCCAGAGCGAGGTGGATCAAGCCGCCGCTGCTGCGTTGAGTGCGACGCCGGAGGAGAAGCGCAAGGATATCCGGTTCATCACGCTCAGCCATCTGGCGAACGCCTGCGTGCCCGCGGAAACGCTGTCCGGCTACCGGCAAGCGGTAGCCAAGGTCATCAATACACTGTCGTGGGGACCGCAACCGATTAAGCTCGACACCGTCGATGCCGGTGCGACCGTGATCAAACTCGACCTAGGCGAACTCGGTTGGGTGGCGGCTCACTGGGAAACGCTCATTCAGGCTCAACCCTACGCTAACTTGGCATCGGCAAGGCTCAGCGAACCTGTTCGCCGGATCACCGGAACGCCGATGCCGGCAGTCCGTGGCGACTGGTTTGCCTACGCTGCGATGACTGCGCCGCTGTATCCGCGCCTGCTCGGCCTACCCGGACGCATGGCAAACCTGCAGCGTATCCTCAATGTCGACATTGAAAACAACATCAAGGCGGGCAAGGCCCGGCGTGCCGGTCTGCCGGTCTCGGCCGTGACCCGCGGCAACCGGCTGATCGAGCGCCATCCGACCCGCGCCGGCAGCCTGTGGCTTGCCTACGACTTTGCGACCAGCGAGGGACGGCAAAAACTTTCAGCATACCCGCTCGGGCCGACGGCGACGCCGATTTTCAAGGTGCCGTTCAAGCACGACGGCACCAAGGCCATCTTCACGCTGCCGAACGGGTTCCTTGCTTACTCTTTGAACGATGTACGCGGCGATCGGATCGATATCAGTCCCGATACGATCGAGCGTGACGAACTGTTGATGGCCGGTCCCGTCGCGAATGGCGCCTCGTGCATGGGTTGTCATCGGAGCGGACCGATGCCCGTTCGGGATACGATCCGCGCCACGGCGGAGGTGGATGCCGCCGCGCCGAAAGAGCTTCGCGACATGACGCTTGCGCTCTACGCCGCCGGCACCGAGATGGACACGCTGATCGTCGAGGATCAGGAGCGGTACGCGATGGCACAGCGCAAGGCTGGCATCGACCCTAGGCTCTTGATCAACGGATTGGAACCAGTTTCGGCGCTTGCGCGCGAGTACGTGGCAAATGTCGGAGTAGCGCGGCTCGCGGCCGAATCTGGCGCAACCGTTACCGAAACGCGCGAGCGGCTCGCGCGGCTGCCAGTGGAACTTGCGACATCGAGCCGGCGGGTGCTTGCGGCCACAGCTTCCCGTGCCGAGGCGGACCGCATCCTGATCAGGCTGTCTCCCGATGGCGGTGCTGTGGAAGCTGCGCTGAGGGTCGAGGCAACGCTCGAGGCACGCACGGAGTTCGAGTTGTTGCTGTGGTCTAGGCAAGACGCTTATCTATCGGGTGATCTTGCAACCTTTCACGCGCGCAGTAACCAGGACTGCTACCTGACCCTGGTAAGCCTCGATCGTGGTGGTCAGGCAACGGTTCTTTTTCCTAACGAATTCGAGCAGAACAACCTGCTACTCGCGAACACGGATATGACGCTGCCTGCAGAAGGCGCTGCCTATCAATTCCGGCTGCGCGACAAAGGCCGCGAGACGCTCGTTGGCATTTGCCAAACTGGGTTCAAGTCGCCACCAGGCATGCAGCACGACTTCGAACGTCAGCGCTTTACCATGCTCGGCGACTGGCGGGCTCATCTTGCACAAGTGCCAGTCCCGGGCCGGGCGCAAACGGCGACGGAGGCTTCCCGTGCCAAGCCGCTCAGGGTTGCCCGCCTGCGTCAAGCATCCATTCCAGCCGCGCCAGAATTAAAGGGCGCACCGGATCTGCAAGCTCGTACCGCGATCATCTACGAAGTGCGCTGAGCGAATAAGCCCTTCGTCCATAGGCTGATTTGCGCGAAGTTCGCCGCGTGCTATTGACCGCACGGGCTCGGCGATCCGCGCCGCCCAATGAGACGGCGGACCCGGCACTTCCATGAAAGACATAATTCAGGAACTCGAGCGGCGGCGCGCAGAGGCCCGTCTTGGCGGTGGACAACCGCGCATCGATGCTCAGCACAAGAAGGGTAAGCTTACCGCCCGCGAACGCATCGAGTTGCTGATGGACGAGGACTCCTTCGAGGAGTTCGACATGTTCGTCGAGCATAGGTCGCACGATTTCGGCATGGAGAAGAGCAAGATCCCCGGCGATGGCGTCGTCACCGGTTGGGGCACGATCAACGGCCGTGTCGTCTACGTGTTCGCCAAAGACTTTACGGTGTTTGGCGGCTCGCTGTCCGAATCGCACGCCAAGAAGATCACTAAGATCCAAGATATGGCGCTGCAGAACCGCAGCCCGATCATCGGTTTGTTTGATGCCGGCGGCGCGCGCATCCAAGAGGGTGTGGCGGCGCTCGGGGGGTATGGCGAAGTATTCCTGCGCAACACGCTATCGTCCGGCGTCATTCCGCAGATCAGCGTCATCATGGGGCCATGCGCGGGTGGCGACGTGTACTCGCCGGCGATGACCGACTTCATCTTCATGGTGCGCGACACGAGCTACATGTTCGTAACCGGTCCCGACGTTGTAAAGACTGTCACCAACGAGACGGTGACTGCCGAAGAGTTGGGCGGCGCCAAGGTCCACACCACGCGATCATCGATTGCCGACCGCGCCTACGAGAACGATCTCGAAGCACTGCTGCAGATGCGCAGGCTGATGGACTTTCTGCCGGGTAACAACAAGGAGGGCGTGCCCGTCCTGTCGACGCGCGACCCGTCCGACCGCATCGACCTGTCGCTCGATACGCTGATCCCCGACAATCCGAACAAACCCTACGACATCAAGGAGTTGATCCTGAAGGTCGTCGACGAAGCCGACTTCTTCGAGATCCAGGACCAGTTTGCCAAGAACATCGTCACCGGCTTTGCACGCATTGAGGGCCGCACGATCGGCATCGTCGCCAATCAGCCGATGGTGCTGGCCGGTGTGCTCGACAGCGATGCCTCGCGCAAGGCCGCGCGCTTCGTGCGCTTTTGCGATTGCTTCGAAATCCCGATCGTGACGTTCGTCGATGTGCCGGGCTTCCTGCCGGGTACCGCGCAGGAATACGGCGGCCTCATTAAACATGGCGCGAAACTGCTGTTCGCCTATGCCGAGGCGACCGTGCCAAAGGTTACGCTAATCACGCGCAAGGCTTACGGCGGCGCCTACGACGTGATGAGTTCCAAGCACATTCGCGGCGACGTCAACTACGCCTGGCCGTCCGCCGAGATCGCGGTCATGGGTGCCAAAGGTGCCGCCGAGATCCTGTATCGCTCTGAGTTGGGCGACCCGGAAAAACTGGAAAAGCGTATCGCCGACTATAAAGAGCGCTTTGCCAATCCGTTTATTGCGGCAGAGCGCGGCTACATCGACGAAGTTATACTGCCGCGAAATACGCGCCGCCGTTTAGCGCGCGCGTTGAACATGTTGCGCGGCAAGTCGGCGCAAAATCCGTGGAAAAAGCACGATAATATTCCGTTGTAATGAAAAGAATTCTCCCCAATAAGTCGAAGTCAAACGACCAGCGAACGGGCTCTACACCTGTTGCCGGTCGGCAAAGAATACGTGACCTGCTCGGGACTTTACTATCACCAGCAGTCG
>JANOOW010000266.1:0-8669 GCA_031421555.1 Hyphomicrobiaceae bacterium
GCCAAGCGCAACATGCGCGCCTATCTCGCCTCGGAGCTCGAGTTCTATCTGTTCGACGAGACCTTCGAGAGCGCGGCGGACAAGCGCTATCACGCGCTGAAAACGAGCGGCAGTTATATCCAGGACTACAACATCCTGCAGACCACGAAGGAGGAGGGCGTCATGCGCGCCATCCGAAAGGGGCTGCAGGGTGCGGGCATCCCGGTCGAGAATTCCAAGGGCGAGTGGGGGCCGGGCCAGGAGGAAATCAACGTCCGCTTTTCCGACGCGCTTGAAATGGCCGACCGGCACGTGATCATGAAAAACGGCATCAAGGAGATCGCCTGGGCGCAAGGCAAGGCCGTCACCTTCATGTCGAAGTGGCGCTATGACCTCGCCGGATCATCGGCGCACGTGCACGCTTCGCTTTGGGATGCGGCTGGCAAGACACCGCTGTTTCTCGATCCGAAGGGCGAACACGGCATGTCGCCGCTGATGCGCTCGTTCGTGGCCGGCCAGATCAAGTACGCGCCCGACATGACCTATTTCCTGGCGCCCTACATCAACTCCTACAAGCGCTTCCAGGCGGGTACGTTCGCGCCGACCAAGACCGTATGGAGCCGCGATAATCGTACGGCCGGCTTCCGGCTCTGCGGCGAGGCGACGAAGGGCATCCGCATCGAATGCCGTGTCGGCGGCGCCGACCTCAATCCGTATCTGGCGTTCGCGGCACTCATCGCCACTGGCCTTGCCGGGATCGACGAAAAGCTCGAGCTGCCTCAGCCTTACGCGGGCGATGCGTACGGCGGCAAATCCCTTCCCGAGGTGCCGAAGACTTTGCGCGATGCTACCGCCGCCCTCGATAAAAGCTCGTTTATGCGCTCTGCCTTGAGCGATGCCGTCGTCGATCACTACGTGCACACGGCGCGCTGGGAGCAAATGGAATATGATCGCCGCGTCACCGACTGGGAGTTGATGCGTGGGTTCGAGCGGTATTGATGCGTTCTCTCTCTCTCTCTCTCTCTCTGGCCGCGCAGATTAGATTCGAATCGGGGAACTCGAACTCATGGCGACCGTTGCCGATTTCTTTTGGGGACTCGGGCCCTGGAACTGGTTTCTCGTCGCAGCTCTGCTGCTGATCCTCGAAACGATCGTCCCTGGCGTTCACTTCGTCTGGTTCGGTTTGGCCGCGGCGATCGTCGGTTTGCTGGCGCTCTCGATGGACATCGCCTGGGCCTGGCAGCTGATCGTTTTCGGTCTTGTGGCTTGCGTCGTTGTCTACGTGATGCGCCGCTACGTGGACCCCAAACGCTCGTCGAGTGATCAGCCCGATCTGAATGAACGTGGCCAGCAGTACGTCGGCCGAACCGCCGTGGTCGAGGATGCGATCGCCGAAGGGCGTGGCAAGGTGCGCATCGGCGACAGCCTCTGGATCGTAAAGGGCGCCGACGCGCCATCGGGCGCCACCGTCAAGGTCACCGGCGTCGATGGCACGGTGTTGATCGTCGCGCCGGTCTGAAGCACTACCGGCGAATGCGCACGCCGACTCGCATTTCGTCGGCAGTGTAGTTGCGGGCCTTGTCGGTCGAATCGAACGCTGTGTGCTGGAATTTGCCGAACAGCGTCACTTCGCGATTGACGTAGTATTCGAGACCGAGCGCCGACTTCCACTCGTGCTCCTGTAAGCTCACGCCTTCGTAGTCCTGCACCGTGTAGGTCAATCCCGCGGTGCCGATAAGATACCGGTGAAACGCGTGCCGTGCCTCGACTCCGGCCTGATGCGAGAACGCACCGGCAGAGTTTGCCAACGTCGATTCCGTCACGTCGGACTTGGCGGTCAGCAGGAAGGACGTGAGTGCGCTGTAGCGATAGGCGAGGTTGGCATCGAGGAGAATGCCGGTGATCTCGCGCAAGCGCGCATCGTCCGGTGCCTGCCGGCCGTAGCCTGTACTGATCTCGCCGCGCAGTTTCTGGCCGGAGTTGCCGAACGAGACGCCCACGCGATAGCGCTCGCCGGTCGAATCGCGCGGAATGCCGTCGGATAACGAGGCGACCTTGTATGTGCGCTGGTTCAGTCCGGCTTCGACAAATCCGAACAGCGCCGGCTTGAACTCCCACGACGCGCGCAGGGCCTCTTCCGTCGTGCGCACATCGCGGTCGTTGTTGGATATTGAGCCGCCACCGATCGCCGGGACGCTGTCGTATGCAACCTCGGCTACCGAGCCACGCAGCTGCAGGCTCAGCCGGTTGAAACGATGATTCAAAGCGGCAGCAAACCGGTCCGTCGTTATGTTGGCGCGGTCGGCAGCACTCGCCGGCGCGTTGATCGAAGAGCGGCTTTCCTGCGCGGCGTCGCGCGACACCAAGGTTTCGACGTTGGTGCGTCGGGACAAGTCGTACCGGCCGCGCGCTTCGAGCGTATAGGCGCGATCGTTCTCGGTGGTGAATTCGTTGAATTGGCTGAAGCTACCCACGGCACGGAATTCGACAGCGTGCTGGCGCCAGTTTGAGACCAAGCGGGCCGACGGACGCACATCGAACGCGACGTCGGAGCGGGCCTGAGATGAGCGAAACACGTTGGAGTTATACAATCCGCCAATCTCGGCTTCCGGCAACAGGACGAAGCTTCCCAGCCTGATGCCGCGCGCCTCGAAGGGCTCGAAGCGGAACAAACGCTCGGGGCGACGATCGAGAATAGGGTCGACTTCGGCTTGGAACAGTGCCGCATCGAATCCCGCTGGCGGACTGTCGAATGCAGCCACATCTTCAGGCGAACGTGTGTCATTCGCCGTTGCGTCGATGCCATCTTGCGGACCGCCTGGCTCGCCCGTTGGAATAACGCCATCCAAATTCGGAGCTGGTACATCCTGTTGGTCGATGTCGCCATCGCGTAGCACGCGGCGCTGACCGGCTATCTCCTGCGGCATGCCATCATCGGCAGTTTCTCCACCAGCGCCATCGCTGCCTTCAGCATTCGGCTCATCGGCGATAGTTGCCGGCACGCTCGTGCCGCGTAACGGTATATCGACTGGCACTGCGATAACGGGCACACCACCCCGGCGCGGCTGCACTTCCCGCGCACGCGGTGGCGGATTGATGGTTGTGATCGATGCCCCGGTGCCTTGGGCGCGGACAGGGCGCGGGTCCGCAATCAACCCCAAAACGGTGATTGCGGCAAAGCCCAGGCCGAACCAGGCGATGTGTCTACCGGCGTTCAAGGGGTGGCGCTCCGCGATATCGAATCGTATGAGGTACGCGGAACGGGCTTCGGTTCAACCTAAGCACTGTGTATTAACGGCGTGTTTAGATCGGGAGCGTGCCGGAGGTTTGGCCCTTCCCCGTATCCTTGCTAGTGTATCGGCAATACCGATTCCGATGCATGGAGCAGACGACGATGCCCTTGGCAGCCGTTACGAAAATCGATGATCTCAGTGAGGCGCAGCCGCAAGCTCCGGCGATCACATCGGCGCAGCGCACGCTCGATCTGGAGATGCAGGGGCTTTCGGCGCTGCACGAGGCGTTGAATGGGGCGCTCGCCGGACCCTTTGCCCAGGCCATCGAAATCCTGAACGCGACCAAGGGGCGGGTCATCGTCACCGGCATCGGCAAGAGCGGCCATGTCGGTCAGAAAATCGCGGCCACGTTCGCATCGACGGGTACGCCCGCTCACTTCGTCCATCCCACCGAAGCCTCGCACGGCGACCTCGGCATGATCACGCGGGAGGACGCCATTCTCGCCCTGTCCTGGTCGGGCGAGACGGTGGAGCTCTCCAACATCTTGATGTTTGCGGGACGGTTTGCCGTGCCGCTGATCGCCATCACGTCACGTGTAGGCAGCGCGCTGGGCCGCGCCGCGACCGTCGTCCTGGAATTGCCGCGCGCGCCGGAAGCCTGCCCGCACGGTCTCGCGCCCACCACATCGACCACGATGACACTCGCGATGGGCGATTGTCTCGCCGTCGCCCTACTCGAAGCCAAGGGCTTCACCGCGCACGATTTCAAGGTATTCCACCCGGGCGGCTCGCGTGGCGCCAAGCTTAAATTAGTCGCCGACGTGATGCACACCGGCGAGCGGCTGCCGCTGGCCCGCGAGGACGAGATCATGGGCCACGCGCTGGTCACGATGACGGCGAAGGCGCTGGGCTGCCTCGGCATCGTCGATGCCAACGGCCGTTTCGTCGGCATCGTCACCGACGGCGACTTGCGGCGTCACATGGGAGCCGATCTGTTGAGTTCGACCGTCGGCGAGATCATGACGCGCAAGCCGAAGACGATCGCCTCGACGCTGCTTGCCTCCGCCGCGCTCGAGCAGATCAATACGTCGCGCATCACCGCGCTATTCGTGGTCGACAAGGGCGTACCGGTCGGCGTCGTGCATGTGCACGATCTGTTGCGGCTCGGCGTTGCCTAGTTTCTGCAGCGCTTGACGGCGATCCCCCTTTGCGCAAGCCTGCCTCAGTTATTGAGGGAGTTTGCCGATGTCCACGTTCGATGCCGCCGCTGCCGCCCGTTTCATCGCCGACGCTCATTTGGCAAGACGCCCCTACGTCAACTTGCCCGAGCATCTGGCGCCGCAAACCGTCGCCGATGCCTATGCGGCACAAGAGGCGTTGCGCGCGCACTGGACGCCGATTTATGGCCCGGTCGGCGGGCTGAAGATCGCGACCACCACCAAGGTGATGCAAGCGCTGATGGGCATCGATCATCCGTGCGGCGGCATTCTCTATAGCAAACGTATTTACAACTCCGGCGTGACGTTGAAGCTCGCCGATCACATGCACCTGGTGCTCGAATGCGAACTCGCCGTTCGGGTGTCACGCACGCTGACCAAGGGCGCGGAGCCCTACACGGCGCAAAGCGTGCGCGAGGCGGTGTCGGAAGTCATGCCCGCCTTCGAGTTGATCGAGGATCGCAACGCGCATTACAAATCGACCAAGGCTTACTCGCTGATCGCCGATAACGCCTGGAACGCCGGCATCGTCTTGGGGCCTGCAATGAAGGTGGAGGCAAAGCACAATCTCAACGGGCTGAAGGGCCGTTTGACGGTCAACGGCGGACAGCCACGCGAAGGCCTGACCGATGATCCGATGGAAGCGCTCGCCTGGTGCGCAAACCTTGCCGCCGGTCGCGGCCGTCCGTTAGAGGCGGGCCAGATTGTGATCACCGGCAGCGTAGTTCCGACCTTCGGCGTCGCAGCTGGCGATAAGATCCATTTCGAGCTCGAAGGCATAGGGGCCGTTGAGGCGACTGTTGCCTAGCCCTTCCAGCGGCCGCTCGCGATGCGCGGCAGACCAGTGACGGGCTTCTGGTAGACGTAGACCCACGCCTCAGCTAGGCCGCCCGCTGTTTGCTCGACCGATCGCTCGGCACGCACATATTCGTCGGCGCCAGCGCCATTGCGGCCGATGCCTTCGTATGCATCGAGCCACGGGAACGTGACTGCCGGGTTTGATATTTCGATCAGTTCGCCGTGCACGCGATCCAGCGCGCCGCCATTGAAGACGAGAACGGGATATCGCCCCCGGTCGAATATTTGTGCCTGGATGCTCGCTGGTCCGACCACGCGAGCTTCGCGCCGCAACCTCAGCCGCATGTCACGTCCCAGAGTGGTGGACGCGGTCGACATCAGGGTGCCGTAGACGAAGAGCAACGCGTTCATGGGTGCCGAGCACCGCAACATTCCGACCGTTCGGGCATACCCATCGTTGACCTGAATGTTATCGAAGACGAATCGTTAAATCGTAGGTTGAGTCTGGCGCAGCGTACCCAGCATTTCACGGGTGGTCAAAATTGTTGGGTCGCAAACCCTTCTGTTGAAAACCACTTCCTTCGTCATCCCGGAAGCCGTAACCCGGCGGAAATGCGCCGGAGGCACACAAACACGATCGGGCCTTCGGCGCGTCATTTGCTGAGTCCCGGCTCGCGGCCGGCGTAAGCACGCCTTCCTTGGCCGGGATGACGGTTGATTTTGTGGTGAACTCTCAATGCTTTCGTCATCCCGGAAGCCGTAAGCGCAGCGTCGGCTATCCGGGACCCAGCGGAAATGCGCCGGAGGCACACAAACACAATCGGGCTTTCGGCGCGTCATTTGTTGGGTCCCGGCGCGCGGTCGGCGTAAGCACGCCTTCCTTGGCCGGGATGACGGTTGATAGTTTTCGACCCGATGACTCACCCCGCAATCTTGGAGAAATCGGCAACCTGCGTCGTGGCGGTGCGGATTTCCGACAACAACTTTAGCCGGTTGAGGCGGATCGCCGGGTCCTTGTCGTTCACGGTCACCTTCTCGAAGAATGCATCGACCGGATGGCGCAGCTCGGCCAATGCGCGCATCGCGCCGCCGAAGTTCTCGACGTTGATGGCGGCCGTCGTATCCTGCTTCACGCTTTCGATGGCGGCGGCGAGCGCCAGCTCCTCGTTTTCCTTGAGCAGCTTCAAATCGTAGATGCCAGCGTAACTCGCCTTATCTTTCTTCTCCTCGATTGCGAGGATATTGGCCGCCCGCTTCACGCCCGCGAGCAGGTTCGCCCCGTCATCGGTCTTGAGGAACTCGCCGAGCGCATTCACCCGCTTGACGATGAGGGCGAGATCATCCTGACCGCCGAGCGAGAACACCCCATCGATCAGATCATGCCGCGCGCCCTGGTCGCGGAGGTAGACTTTCAAGCGGTCGGCGAAGAAGGAGAGGAGGTCTTTGACGTCAGATTGTTCAGCCGTCGTATGACTTCGATCGCTCTTAAGTCGCGCAAGGGTTGTCTCACGGAAGGCATCGAGTTTTGGCGCAGTATCTATCCACGGAGCAATTTCCTCTGCTCCTGCCGCTTTGCTTAGTATTATCACGCCATCCGCATGTTTTTTACCTTCTTCAATAACGCGTATCACCGTGGGCCGCATCGCCGTTAGCAAAACTTGCGATAGTCCCACCCGCAGATCATTCTCGATCAAAATCCGGATCACACCCAACGCCGCGCGGCGCAGCTGATACGGATCGCCGGAGCCGGTCGGCTTTTCGTTGATCGCCCAGAACCCGACGAGCGTGTCGAGTTTGTCGGCCAGCGCCACGGCGATCGCGACGGCATCGCCTTCCTCTTCCTTCGGAACGCTATCGGTCGGACCCTTCGGCTTGTAGTGCAGCTCGATGGCACGGGCGACCTTCGGGTCCATCTTTTCAGCTTCGGCGAGATAGCGGCCCATCAGTCCCTGCAACTCGGGGAACTCGCCGACCATGCCGGATACGAGATCGGCCTTGCACAATTGCGCCGCGCGTCCCGCCAGTTCCGGCTCGGCATCGACGGCGCCGGCGATCTGGCGCGCCAACTCGGTGATCCGCTCCATGCGGTCCCACTGCGATCCAAGCTTCTCGTGAAAGGTGATGCCCTTCAGCTCGAAGTGCATGGGCTCTAATCGGCGCTTGAGATCCTGCTCCCAGAAAAACTTTGCATCCGACAACCGCGCACGGATCACCTTCTGGTTGCCGTGGATGATCGCTTCGCCGCCATCCGCCGCCGTGATGTTCGATACCAGCAGGAACCGGTTGGCGAGCCGACCCGTCTTGGGATCGCGCAACGAGAAGCACTTCTGATGCGCCCGCATCGAGGTGGTGAGGCACTCGGCCGGTACTTCCAGAAAACTCTCGTCGAACGTGCCCATCAGCACCGTTGGCCATTCGTTTAGACCGGCATTTTCCGCGAGCAAACCCTCATCCTCGACGAGCGTGAGCTTGTGCTTCTTGGCAAGCGCATGCGCCTGCTCGGAAATTATGGCCGCCCGCGCGCGCGGATCGATCAGCACGTGCGCTGCGGCGAGCTTCTTCTCGTAGTCGGCGAAGTTCTTCACCTTGAAGCGGCCGGGCGATAGGAAGCGGTGCCCCTCCGTCGTATCACCGCTCTCGATGCCAGCGACCGTGAATGGCACGATGCGACCGCCCAGCAGGCACAAAATAGAGTGCAGCGGGCGAATCCAAAGCAGGGATCCCGCGCCCCATCGCATCGACTTTGGCCAAGGAAATTTCGCGATCGCCTCGGTGACGGCGCTTGCGATGATCTGAGCAGCAGGCAGGCCCGGCTTCTCGATCACGGCGACGTAAAAATCACCCTTCTTCGCGTCCTTGATGAGCGTCGCTTCGGACAGGGACTTGTAGCCCGCGCCTTTCAGAAAACCCTGGATCGCAGCGTCCGGCGCACCAACGCGGGGACCCTTCTTCTCTTCGCGGACGGCAGCCGATCCAGCCGGTACATTATCGACCAGGAGCGTCAGTCTGCGCGGTGTCGCGTAGGTCCGCGCTTCGCCCACGCTCAACCCCTGCGCCTTCATCCCCTCGACGACGAGGCGGCGCAGATCATCCGCCGCGCGCTGCTGCATGCGCGCGGGGATTTCCTCGGAAAAGAGTTCGATCAACAATTCTGACATCGCGCACCGTATCGTAAGGCTTCATGGAGGTGGCGAAGACATAGGCCAGGCTGATCGCCGGAGCAATCGAGGGGCGCCGAGGCGCTACAACTAGATTGGCGACAAATGTAGAGCTGCAATGAGAATCTGAAGATGTCCGTTTCAATAGTGCTCATACAACATAAACCTCCCATTCATCCGCCTAACAACTCGATTTCATTTTTCACATCCCCAAAATGAGGGGTGCGAGGTGACCGGAAGCCGCGCGGGACTTACCGCTTGGGTAGAAGAAGCAGCAACGGGCC
>JANOOW010000267.1:0-1819 GCA_031421555.1 Hyphomicrobiaceae bacterium
GAGATATCCTACGTACTGCCATGCCTCGGGCGGATCGAAATCGATCGTCAAGCATCGGGGCAACAAGCGGTGTCGATGGAGGATACGACGGCGTGTTTTCACGGCTCGCGGGGGTTCGCAGAGCCGGCCAGTCCCTACCTCTTGTCCGAGCCCAAAATCGTTGCCGAGTTGGCGAAGACGACGCTCACGCCCAACCGCCGCGTGAAGTGGGACGACTGGGTCGCCGACTATTCGACCATCCGCCGATCGATGGAAGAAACGTGGCCAGTCATGTTCAAGGACTACAACGAGCGCTTGTTCCAGCCAGGTGGCTTCGTTCGTCCGTTGGCCGCGCGCAACCGCGTGTGGGAAACCAAGACAGGCAAGGCGAACTTCTTGATCCCCGACGATCTCGTCGCCGATACCATGACGAAACACGCTCAAGAAGGTGGCGATGTCATGAAGCTGATCACGACCCGCAGCAACGATCAGTTCAATACCACAGTGTACGGTTACAATGACCGGTTCCGTGGCGTCAGCGGCACGCGGCAGGTCCTTTTCATGAACGAGGCCGATATCGCCCGCTTTGGCTTTGAACCCGCTGAAACCGTGATGCTCACGACCGCTGTTGGCGATGGCAAAACGCGCGAGCTGAAAGGCTTGCGCATCGTGCCGTACAAAATCGCGCAAGGGTGCATCGCGACCTACTTTCCCGAGGCCAATGTTTTGATCCCAGTGTGGCATCACGACGAGAAAGCGCTAACGCCTGCGGTGAAGTCGGTGCCGGTTCGCATATCGAAAATGCAATGAGCCCACTCGCAACTCTCGAATGCAGCCGTGCGCGCGATGGACGTCTGGCATCAGCCGTACGCATCGTGCCCGAAGAGACGCCGGTCGCATTCGTGTACGGCGGTACGTGCCACGCCGTGATGATGGCAACACCGGCGGACCTCGCGGACTTCGCGGTCGGCTTCAGCCTGTCAGAAGGTATCGTCAGCACCGCCGATGACATACTCGGCCTCGAGATCATCACGGGTGATTTAGGCATCGAAGTGAGGATGTGGCTCGCTCAACCGCGCTCGGCGGCGTTTATCGCGCGACGGCGGGCTATCGCCGGTCCGGTTGGCTGCGGCTTGTGCGGTGTCGAATCCTTGGCCGAGGCGGTACGCGTGCCGCCGAACGTTCATAGCTCCTTGCGTGCCGCACCTGCCGCTATCTCTTCCGCGATGCGGGCGTTGTCGGCGCACCAGTCGTTGAACCATCATGCTAAGGCCATTCACGCGGCGGGGTTCTGGCATCCAGGCAAGGGCCTGATCGCCGTGCGCGAAGACGTTGGCCGCCACAATGCGCTCGACAAGCTTGCCGGAGCGCTCGCAGCCATCAACGTATCGGCATGCGGCGGCGCGGTGCTGTTGACCAGCCGCGTATCCGTCGAAATGGTTCAGAAGACGGCTCGGCTCGGCGCGCCGATGATCGTCGCCATATCCAGTCCGACGGCGCTAGCAGTGCGCACGGCCGATGTCTGCGGCATAACGCTAGTCGCGATTGCTCGCGGTGACGATTTTGAAGTGTTCAGTCACGTTGAACGCATAGGCGCCGACGAGCAGATCCATGCAGTACTGCGACTTGAATACGCGCACCCGGTCACCAACATCTAGGCTTCTTTCGGTCAGGTTCCGCGGCTCACTAATGGAAGTCAGACAAAAGAGTTTCCTCGGTCCGATCGTGCTCGGCATCGTTATCGCCGCAGCACTCTGGATGGCGATCCAACTCGTACAGACGGTCATCGCTGTCAGGTCGTATGAGGCTCGTCCGGTCACTGCGCGCGGCGAGCTTGCGG
>JANOOW010000268.1:0-10866 GCA_031421555.1 Hyphomicrobiaceae bacterium
CGTTGGCGATCAGCGAGCCGAGCGACGGCTCCGTCACCGGCAAGCCCAGTCCGAGGAAGGACAATGTCGCTTCGAGTGCGATCGAATTGGCAACTTGCAGCGTCGCCACCACGATCAGCGGTGGCATGCAATTGGGCAGGATGTGACGGAAGATCACCCGCATCGGCTTGAGTGGTGTGGAGAGCGCGGCTTCGACATACTCCTTGGCGCGTTCCGTCGCCGCGGCGCCGTGCGCGGTGCGGGCAAAATAGGCGTATTGCGCCGTTACCAATGCTGCGATCAGTTGCCACTTTCCCTGACCCAGCAGCGCCGCCAGCACCAAGGCAAGGAGGATCGCCGGGACCGACAACTGCAGGTCGATCATGCGCATGATCAGCGCCTCCAGCCGGCCACCGAAAAATGCCGCCAGACCACCGAGCGTCGCGCCGATAGCAAACGCAATGGCGCTGGCGAGGATGCCGACCTGGATCGAGATTCGCAGGCCATAAAGGATCGCCGACCATACGTCGCGCCCTTGCGCATCGGTGCCGAGCCAATGCGTGTAGCCGCCGCTGCTGACAGCACCCGGTGGACGTCGCGCATCGGCGAGCACCAATTTCGACAAGTCATATGGATTTTGCGGGGCGATCAGTGGCCCCAGTATCGCCAGCAGGAAGACGATCAGCACCACCACGAGGGCGGCGACCGCGATCCGGCTTTCGCTGAAATCCCGCCAGAACTGGGCTGCGTGGGTGCCAGCATCGCTCATGCCCGGCGGGCCCGCAGCCGCGGGTCGAGCGCCACATAGGCGATGTCGACCAGGAAATTGATAATGATAAAGACGAATGCGACCAGCATCAGGTAGGCAACCATCACCGGCCGGTCGAGCGAAGAGATCGAGTCGATGATCAACTTGCCGATGCCGGGCCAGGAGAAGATGGTTTCGGTGACGACGGCGAACGCCAGTGTCGAGCCAAATTCGAGGCCGAACACGGTGACGATCGGAATGGCGATCAGCGGCAGCACGTGGCGGCGCAGGATCGTACTCTCGCTCTCGCCCGCCGCCCGCGCAAAGCGGATGGTGTCGGTCAGCATGGTCTCGCGGGTGCCGGCACGCGCCAGCCGGACCATCATCGCGAACTTGAAAAGCGAGAGATTGAGCGCCGGTAGCGCGAGATGCCGCCAGCCGTTAGCGGTGAGGAAACTCCAATCTGTGCCGAACAGCCGCGCGGTCTCGCCGCGCCCCCCCGCCGGCAGCCAGCCGAGATTGACCGCGAATGTAAAGATCAGAACCAATCCGATCCAGAACGTCGGCACCGAGAAGCCGATGATCGAGAACGCCATTACTGCCTTGGCGAGCGGACTATCGGGGCGGTAGCCGGCATACATGCCGAGCGGTATGCCCGTCAGTGTGGCGCCCAGTACGGCGATCAGCGTCAGTTCTAGCGTCGCTGGCAGCCGCGAGAAAATCAGGTCCAGCACCGGCATATTGAAGATGAAGGACTTGCCGAAATCACCTTGTGCCAGCCTCGCGAGGAATGCCGCATATTGCCGCCACAGCGGCTGATCCAGGCCATAGGCCTTGATCGTCTGTTCACGGATTTGCTGCGTGGCGTCCGGCGACAGCAGCACGTCGATCGGATTGCCAACGGCATAGACGCCGGCAAAAACCAGCATCGAAATGATGAGCATTACGATCGCTGCCTGCACTAGCCGCTGGATAACGAACCCGAACATCAGGCCCAGCCATCGCTGACCACGGCTCGCGTCTCGTCCACTGCCACCCGCCAGATCGCCAGCATGTCCTCATCGCTGCGCTGGTATAGGCCGCCATAGTTGCCGTCGCCGAGCAATTCTTTTTTCGCTACGGGATCGAGCTGCTGGAAGCGGTCGATGGACATCATCGGCTTTTGCGTCGCCGGCATGGCCACGTTGCCGAGCCGCGTCCAAGGGAAGTTCTCCATCCAGGAGGCGTGCGAGGCAACCTTGTCGGTCGCCTGTACCTTGGCGAACGTCTGAGGCGCGTTCCACCAGTTGTGCCACTTCACTTGCGTCCCGTGATGACGATCGAGCCATTCGAGCACGGCGCCATGTGCCGGTGAATTTCCGCCATGCCCATTGACGATGACGATGCGGCGGAAGCCCGAGCGGGCAATGCCATCGAGAACGTCGGTGATCACTGCGCAGTAGGTCGCCATGCGCAGCGTGACCGTGCCGGGAAATTCGACAAAATTCGGGGTAAGCCCATAGCTCAGTACCGGGAACACGGGAACGGCGAGCGGCTCGGCCGCCTCGATCGCCACCCGTTCGGACAGGATCGCATCGACCGCGAGCGACAGATAGGCGTGCTGCTCGGTGGAGCCGACCGGCAGAATGGCCCGGTCGTCGCCCGCCGCGTGATCGCGCACCTGCATCCAGTTCATGTCGGCGATACGCATCGGTCACCCGCACTAACAGTTCCAACTGGAACTCATCTTGACGGCAGCAGCGATTGTGCGTCAAGTTCCATCCGGAACTAAATCTCAGGATCGCCATGCTCGGCAAGTTGCGTCGCGAAAAGATACGTCAGCCGACGAGGTCCGCGGGTCCAGCCGCGAGTCCCGCCGGCCTGCATCCGATGATCGCGACGAAGCTGTGGGCCAATCCATGCTGGCTCTCGTCCCGCGCCAATTTCATCGCCCACCACTACAACCAGCCGCTGTACGAGTGGATCGCCCGGAAGTTCAAGTTGACTGGCCCGGAGCACGTCGTGCTCTACGCCGTCGGGCTCGAGGAAGGCATCACCGCCGATGATGTGTCGGCGTCTTCCGCGCGTCCGAAGAATACGCTGAGCCGCGCGGTGAATTCGCTGGTGGCGAAGCGGCTGCTCACGCGTGTCGAGGATGCAAGCGACCGGCGGCGCAAACATCTTTACCTGACCCGCCAGGGCCGGCGTATCGTCGACGACACGGTGCCGGTGCTGGTCGAGCACGAGCGGACGATGCTGGCGTCACTGTCGGCGGAGGAAGCACGCACGCTGCAGAAGTTGCTGACCAAGATCGTGTTGAACCAGAACGCGTGGCCGACACGCATTACCCAGGAGCGCAATTCATGAAGCCGAAAGCCGGTTTGCTCATCAAGCTGACAGCCGCCGCGATGTTGGCGGGCTTAGCCGCGACGGCCGCGGTCGCGCAGACGCTGACCATCGGCGTGCGCGGCGGCCCGGATTCGATCGATCCGCATTTTACGGCGACGGGTACGCACGCGGAGTCCCTCAAACACATCTTCGATACGCTGACCTGGTCGGGTGATGGCCTCGAAGTGCAGCCGCGCCTCGCCGAAAGCTGGAAGCCGATCGATGCGACGACGTGGGAATTCAAGTTGCGCAAGGGCGTCAAGTTCCATGACGGGTCCGACTTCACCGCGGAGGACGTCAAGTTCTCGATCGAGCGCGTGCCCGTGGTGTCGGGTCCGAACCCCACCACGATCTACATTCGCCGTGTGAAGGAGACGAAGATCGTCGATCCCCTCACCATCCACATCATCACCGACGGCCCGGCGCCGATCCTGCCCAACGACTTCATCCGCCTGTTCATCGTATCGTCCAAAGCAGCGGCGGGGCTGACCAAGGACACCGCCAACGAAGCCTTCAATAGTGGCAAGGCGGCGATCGGCACCGGCCCCTACAAGTACGTGTCCTGGGCACCGAAGGGGGATCTGGTAATGGATCGCTTCGACGGCTATTGGGGCCCGAAGGAGCCCTGGGCCCGGCATGTGCGCAAGGAGATCGCGAACGATGCCGCGCGCGTTGCGCAGTTGAAAGCCGGGCAGCTCGATCTCATCACCCGCGTGCCGGCGACCGACGTCGCCTCGCTCAAGACCGATCCGAAGCTCACCGTGCAGACGATCGACACCGTGTACGTCTTCAACATGGAGCTCGACCTGCGCGACGCGCCACCGGCCGGTCAGATTACGGCCAAGGACGGATCGCCACTGCCGAAAAACCCGCTGCAGGATGCCCGGGTGCGCGAGGCGATCGACCTCGCTATCGATCGCAAGGCACTTGCCGAGATCGCGCTCGAAGGGCTCGGCAAACCAGTCAACCAACTCGTCACGTCGTCGATCTTCGGTTTCAACAAGGCGCTGCCGGAGCGCAAATACGATGTCGCGGGGGCGAAGAAGCTGCTCGCCGACGCGGGTTATCCCAATGGCTTCAAGGTGCAGTTCGCGTTCACCAAGGATCGCCTGCCGGGGGACACCCAGGTCGGCACATCGATCGCGCAGATGCTGGCGGCCGTCGGCATCGATGCGGCGGCCAATGCCCAGCCGGCGAACGTGTTCTTCCCGGCGCGCACGCGCGGCGAATACTCCATGGCCATGTCCGGCTGGGGCACGCTGACCGGTGAGGCGCACTACACGCTGTCATCGGTCGTGCATTCCAACGACAAGGACAAGAAGATGGGCGCGTTCAACGTGCTGGGCTACAAGAGCCCGGAAATGGACAAGCTGTTGCAGGATGCGGCGGTCGAGATGGACGAGGCCAAGCGCCGCGGCTTTCTTGAGCAGGCCAACGAACTGGTGCTGAAGGATCGCCCGCGCTTGCCGATCATCGCGGTCGGCTCAGCCTGGGCGATGCTGAAGGACAAGGTGAAGATCACCGCCCGCGTCGATGAGGATACGCTTGCCATGAACATCAAGCCGGCGAAGTAGGTACGGCATGGCTCCGATCGCGATCGGCATTCACGGTGGCTGCGGTACACTTGATGCCGCGCTCATGAGCGCGGCCGAGTGGGCCGAGGCGCGGCAACACCTCGCCGATGCTTTGAAGGCGGGCTGGGCCCTGCTGCGTCAGGGGCGCTCCAGCGTCGATGCGGTCGAATCCGCAGTCGTCGTCATGGAGAACAGCTGGCACTTCAACGCTGGCTACGGCGCGGCACTCAATGCCGCCGGCGAGCACGAACTCGACGCCTCGATCATGGACGGCGCAACGTTTGGCGGCGGCGCGGTGTGCGCGGCCCGCCGCATCCGCAACCCGGTGCGCGCGGCTCGCGCCGTAATGGAGCGCAGCCCGAGCGTTCTGCTTGCCGCTCAGGCCGCCGACGACTTCGCGGCAACGTGCGGGCTCGAAATGGTGGAGAACGGCTACTTCACCACCGAGCGGCGCGTCGCGGCTTTGGCCTCCCTCAAGGCACATGCCGCTGCCGGCACTTTCCAAACAGCAAGTGAGGCGGAGAAGCACGGTACCGTCGGCGCCGTCGCCCTCGATCGTCATGGCAATCTTGCCGCCGCCACTTCCACCGGTGGCTTCAACAACAAACCGGCCGGCCGGGTCGGAGATACGCCCATCCTCGGCGCGGGCACCTACGCGCGCAACGGCGTCTGTGCCGTTTCCGGCACTGGACAGGGCGAGGTTTTCATCAAGCGTGCCGCGGCCTACGACGTTGCGGCCCGCATGATGTACGCGGGCCAGTCGCTCGACGCGGCGACCAAGGCACTGGTGTTCGACACCTTGGCCGCCCACAAGATCGGCGCCGGCATGGTCGCCTGCGACGCCAGCGGCACGATCGTCGCCCCCTACAATACGCTCGGCATGTATCGCGGTTGGGTGATGTCCGATGGCGCCTGCGTCGTCGCGACCCACGCCGGGGAATTCGCCATGGGGCAACTATCATGAGCCTTGAGCCGGTAGTCATCTGGGGAGGTGGCGCGATCGGCGGCACGCTTGCGGCCTACTGGGCGCGCGCCGGCATTTCTGTGCTGCTGGTCGACGTCGTAGCCGAGCACGTTGAAGCGTGCCGGACGCGCGGTCTTCACCTGTTCGGACCGATCGATGAGTTTACAGTCAAAGTGCCGGCTGCCACTCTGAGCGAGTTGAAGGGGCAATATCGCCGCATCGTTCTGGCGGTAAAAGCGCAGGCGACAGAAGGTGCGCTGCAACAGCTACTGCCGCATCTGGCGCCAGATGGCTTCGTGCTGTCGGCGCAGAACGGCCTCAACGAGATCGCGATCGCCGAAGCGGTCGGGCCCGATCGCACCATGGGCTGCTTCGTCAACTTCGGCGCCGACTGGCATGGGCCCGGCGAAATATTGTTCGGCAACCGCAGTGCCGTCGTGGTCGGCGAGCTAGATGGTCCACCGCGCGACCGGACGCATGCGATGCACGCGCTGCTGCAGCGTTTCGAGCCGGATGCGATCCTCACCCGCAACATTTGGGGCTACCTGTGGGGCAAGCTCGGCTACGGCGCAATGCTGTTCGCCACCGCGTTGACGGCCGACTCGATGACCGAAAATTTCGGCGATCCACGGCGCACGATCGTCTTCGACACGCTGGCCCGGGAAGTGATGGCAGTAGCGGCCGCCCGCGGCGTCACGCCCGTCGGGTTCGCCGGCTACGACCCCAACGCGTTTCTGCCAGGCAAACCGATGCTCGAGCGCATGCGCGTCATCAGCTGGCTAACCGGGTTCACGGCTCAGTCGGCCAAGACCCATTCTGGCATCTATCGCGATCTTGCCGTGCGCAAGCGCAAGACCGAGGTCGATCCGCAGATCGGTATCATCGCCAAGCTCGGCGGCGAGGCGGGCATTGCCACGCCGGCCATCGACCGCCTGGTCACGCTAATCCATGACATCGAGGACGGCCGCCGTGGCATGTCCTTTGAAACCTTCGAAGAGTTGGCCGGCACATGCACATCCGCTTCGACGGCCAAGTTGCGCTCGTAACGGGCGCCGCCCAAGGCATCGGCCGCGCCATCGCTTCTGGATTGCGCGATGCCGGCGCACAAGTGCATCTGGCCGATATCGCCGCGATCGATTGGGCCGGTGAGAACTTCATCCTCCACACGTGCGACCTCGGTAATCGCTCCGCTACCCAGGCATTGGTCGGAAACGATGCCGGGGTTGGAGGTCGTCTCGACATTGTCGTCAACGCGGCAGGCGGGGTGCGCGGTCAAACCGGTCAGCCGATCGAGGCGATCGGCGAGCGAGCGTGGCGCGAGATTTTCGAAGCCAATGTCGACAGCGCCTTTTGGTTGGCGCAGGCGGCATCAGCGCCGATGAAGCAGGCAGGCTTCGGCCGGTTGGTGTTCATCGCTTCCGGCGCCGGCTTGCGGCCGAGCATCACAGGCAACCAGGCCTACACCGCCGCTAAGCATGCGCTGGTCGGCCTCACCAAGCAGCTGAGCCAGGATCTTGGCAGTTTCGGCATCACCAGCAATGCCATCGCTCCGGGCTTCGTGCGCTCGAACCCCACAACTGAGCGGCAGTGGGAAAGTTACGGCGAAGACGGTCAGCGCCGGCTGGTGGAGAGCATTCATACCCGCCGCACCGGGGAGCCGGCCGACATCGCCAATGCCGCGCTGTTCCTGGCGAGCCGGCAAGCCGCCTGGATCTCCGGGCAAGTTCTGTCCGTTGACGGTGGCCGCTCGTGACTTCATGTAAGGTCGGCTCAGCCGAAACTTGAAATACCGTGGCGTAGGCTTCTACTCGACTTCGGCCGTCCTACCCTTGAAGCTTGATCCATGCGGGCGCGTGATCACTTGCTCCCTCATATCCACGCACGTTGCGATCGACGCCGCCGGATTTCAGACGCGCGGCGACATCGGGAGTTAGCAGAAAATGATCGAGGCGAAGGCCCGCGTCGCGCGGCCAGCGGTTCCGAAGATAGCTCCAATAAGTGAAGCAGCGTTCGTCCGGGTGCAGTTCCCGCAGCGCGTCGGTCCAGCCTTGTTTCCGCAGCCGCGCGTACGCCTTGCGGCTCTCCGGCTGCAGCAGTGCATTATCCCCAAGTGAATGGTCATCATAAATATCGAACTCGGCCGGCACGACATTGTAATCACCAGCAAGCACCGCAGGCACGCCGGCTTTTTTGAGCGAGCGCGCGTGTTTGATCAGGCGCTCGAACCACGCAAGCTTGTATTCGAATTTCGGCCCCGGCTGTGGATTGCCGTTCGGCAAGTAAATGCAGCCGATGAGCACGCCACCCACCGCCGCCTCGAGATAGCGGCTCTGTTTGTCCCCCGCATCGCCGGGCAAAGCGTTCCGCGTTACTTCCGGCGGTCTGGCCCTGGCGAGAATAGCCACACCGTTCCACGATCTCTGCCCGACCCACGCTGCGTGGTACCCAGCCTTCAAAATCCCGGCGGCGGGAAAGCTTTGCTGATCGCACTTCAACTCCTGCAGGCAGACAGCGTCCGGTTTTGTTTCTCGAAGCCATCGAAGGAGCAGGGGCAAGCGCTTGTTGACGTTGTTGATGTTGAACGTAGCGATTTTCACAGTTGGCCTGGTTTACGCGGGGCTGTTTCGGGGACCTGTTGTTTACTTTGCTCGACGTCGACCGCTTCGGCAATCGGGAGCACGCAGCCATCGCCATCGGTGCTCAACCAATTGGCAGAACGGCTGATGATCAACGGCCTCGATGCCATGACGCCGGTTGTCGTGATGGCAGGTGTGTCGCGCACCGCGCAGACGTTTTGGGCCGGCTCGCTCGCGGATCTCGGTGATGGTCGAGGCGCGGATAGTGGTGAGCAGCCGGTGCTCATTGCCATCGGACAGGCGTTTGCGCAGACCGCGACGTTCAAAGTGCGCGCGCGGTTCGACGGCATTGCGCGGCTGACATCGCGGCGATGACCGCTACTTCATGGGTGAAGCGGCCGCACGGCCCATGCCGTTGTGGTCCATGCCGGGGAACAGATGATTGTAGCCCTGCGGGTTTTGCAGCGCCAGCGCAGCGGGGTTTTGTCCGCGCACATGCAGGTCGTAGCGAGCTGACGCGCGCGAGTTGAGGTCAAAGCGAAAATTCTCACAGGTGTCACGATTTTCGATTGCCGCCGTCCAATGTCCCGGCAGGCCATAGCGGTAGGCCGGCGCCTTGATGTTCCAATGCTGGATAAAGCCCAGATTGGCCAGCACCAGTAGGTGTTGCGTGGCCTCCATGGCATAGGTCGCGCACTCCTTGTCAAAGCGGCCGTAGCTTCCCATCGCCCCCGTCATCCACGTCATGTGTTCCGACTGCGAGTGGCCATAGTTGCCACTGACGCGTTTCATGATCTGGCTGACGGTCACGGGACTGAGGGCGAGCAGTCGTTTGTACAACCATGCCTCGAGCTGCAAAGTTGCGATCTTGATGAAACGCAGTTCGGTCGCGGGATCCTCTTTTGTCATGACCGCAGCGCGCAGGTCGCGCAGTTGCGCTTGTTCCTGCGGCGTCCAATCGACCGGCAATTGGCCCGAGCAGCCGCGCGAGAAGCAGTAGCGCGCACTTCCTCCTGAAGCTAGCGGGTAGCTACGCTCGCCGCTCGCGAACTTGGTTTGCTCGCGCGTGTTGAAGAATGTGCTGCCAGCGATTTCAGTACGATCGTAGGTGCCGCTGCGGCGGCACTGGGCGTGCGCCGGCGTGCCGAGCATGACGGCAGGGAGCACGCACAGTAGAAGAAGGTGGAGACAAACGGCACGTTTGCCCGCTGCAAACGGTGTTGCCGAAAAAATTGTACGCGAGATACGCTCACCTGTACGCAAAGCCAGAACACATGTTCCGGTTGTCGCTGAGCGATGTGAGAGAAGTTTGGCCGAAAGCAGGCCGCACTAAGTACCGAATATTTCGTGAGCAGGGCGGAACCGATCGCGGCCGGGATAGTTAGCGATGTAATGATCACATCCAACCGCTGAGAGGGCCTTGGCGGGCGGATGTTTGGACCGGCATCCCATGAGGTTCCCCCGTGTGGGATGCCGGTCCTCTTCCATCTCACCCATCTTGATGCCGCCGTGCAAAAGAGTATTGTCCCGCTCACAGCACGATGCGCAGTTCGATTATGTCAACGACAGGGGTGCGAATGACGGAGACGTCCCACGACGGCTGGCAGTCAGGCGATCGCTACGAACGCTACATGGGGCGGTGGAGTCGTCGCATCGCACCTGCCTTTTTGGACTGGCTCGAAGCGCCAAGCCACTCTTCGTGGGCGGACATCGGATGCGGGACCGGTGCGCTTTCGGCAAGCATACTGGCTCGATGTGATCCCGCCAGCATTGTCGCCATCGATCCATCAACCGGGTTTCTTGAGACGGCGCGCTCATCGATTTTCGACGCCCGTGTGGCATTCTGCATGGGCGATGCCCAGACGTTGCCCCTTTCCGACGCCAGTTGCGACGTCGTGGCCTCTGCGCTGGCGCTCAACTTCGTGGCTAATAAGATGACGGCACTCAGCGAGATGCGCCGCGTCGTCCGGCCCGGTGGCAAAATCGGATTCTATGTATGGGATTATCCGGGCGGCGGTATCGAGTTCATGCGGGCATTCTGGAACGCGGCGGCAGCGCTGGACCCGGCAGCTGCGGATCTGACTGAGGACAAGCGTTTTCCGTTCTGCACGCCTGCTGGTTTGACGCGCCTGATGGCGGACGCCGGCTTTGATAAGATTGATTGCACGGCCATCGAAGTGCCAACGGTTTTTCGCGACTTCGAAGACTATTGGCAGCCCTTCACGCTTGGCGCTGGTCCCGCTCCCAGCTACTGCGTGAGCCTCGATCGGGAGGCGAGGCAGCGGCTGGAACAAGAGTTGCGGGAAAGCCTGCCGCGATTGCACGATGGCTCGATCCATCTCAAGGCCCGTGCGTGGGCGCTCAAAGCGGCCGTGCTTTAGTCGCCAGCCAGCTTATGCGTCTCGGGGAAGTACATGTCCTACCACGACTCCGGCTTGGTCTTGAGCGTGCCCGCCTTGTGCATCAAGGTCATCGCCTTACCGATGCCGCGCGGCGTCTTTCCGAACGTGTAGTCGGGCGCCATGATGATCGCCGCGAGATCGTCCAAGGACATCTTCTCTTTCGAGATATCCAGGTACAATTGCGCGGCGCGCCGTTTGTCGGCGTTGATCCACTCGATGGCTTCGTCGAAGGCTGCAACGACTGCGTCGAAGGTTT
>JANOOW010000269.1:0-3701 GCA_031421555.1 Hyphomicrobiaceae bacterium
TATCGGTGCGCACATGATTACGGCGCTCCAGTCGATCGTCTCGCGCACGCTCGACCCGTTGGACTCCGGCGTGATCTCGATCTGCATGTTTCATGCTGGAAACGCTGGCAACGTGATCCCTGCCACGGCCGAACTGACCGGCACCGCACGCTCGCTTACGCCGCTTGTGCGCGATCAACTCGAGAAGCGCTTCGTGGAGGTATGCGAAGGCACCGCGCGCATGTTCGGCGCATCGGCCAAGGCGACGTATACCCGCTCATATCCGGTCACCAGCAATCATCCGCGTGAGACCGATTTCGCAGCACGAATCGCAACCGAAATCGTCGGGGCAACGAATGTCGACACCAACGTCGCGCCGGTGATGGGTGGCGAGGACTTCTCGTTCATGCTGGAAGCGAGGCCCGGCGCCTTCATCTTTGTCGGCAACGGCGACACCGCAAATGTTCATCACCCGGCCTACAATTTTGACGACGACGTCATTCCCGTCGGCGTGTCCTATTGGGCCAAGCTCGTCGAAACCGCCATGCCCGCGTGACTGTATCGCACTACTTGCCATCACCCCGGCCTGACTAGGGTGACGGCACGAGGCGATCTGTGCATTGGCTTGAGCATAGGCACCGCGCCAACCTCCTCACAACCGTCATCCCGGCGCAGGCCGGGACCCACGGCTACGTGAAGCGTGCTGGCTGCTAGGGCGAGAAACGGGCCTTTTTACGCCATGCGCACTGGGAGGATGAGACTTGTCGTGGGTCCCGGCCTGCGCCGGGATGACGGCACGGGGTGGGGTTTGGACCGAACCATTCGGGCGAAATACTCTGCTGCGCACTGAGCAAAAATCCGGTTTTCCGCTGTCTGATTGATATCTTCAGCATGCTTTTTGTTGTCCGCAAGTCTCGCAAAGTTACCCTGCCAGCGTCTCATTTTAACCTCAGTTCCCGCTATTTCTGCAAGGGCGACTAGCGAAAAGCTAAGTCCGCACTCGAGCGTATCCTGAGGGATATGCATCTCACGAGGCACGCTGACGGGGCGCTGCCATCATTCGTAGCGTTCGTCTGGCCATCCAGCGCCGGTCGAACCCAACCCGACAAACCCTGGAGTTTCTAAATGACAAAGCGGATGTCTTCCGCCTTGCTGGCTGTTGCGTTGCTTGCAGCCGGCGCCAGTATTTCGACCGATGCCGACGCCCGCGCTAACGGCCGCCGGTCCCACGACGAGAGCGAGCATGCAGGTGCTGGCACTTCGCGGTCGTGTCTGACGAGCGCTGCTCGCGGTATCTTGCAGCAGATCGAGTCCCGCTTCGGCCGGATGCAGATCATCTCGACGTGCCGCGCGGGCGCCACTATCGCTGGCTCCGGCCGTCCATCGCGCCATGCCAGCGGTAACGCCATCGACTTCGAGGCGGGATCCAAGAAGTCGGCGGTGATCGATTGGTTGTCGTCAAACCATCATGCAGGCGGTACGATGACCTATCCCGACATGAACCACATCCACGTCGATATCGGATCGCACTTCGTTTCGCTTTCGGGCGGTCGGCGCCAAGCAAGCCGCTCGCAGTCGACGCGGGTGGCGAGCTACCAGCAACGTCCGGGTCGGGTCGCGCGCGACTGGGGAAACTCGCGCATGAGCCTTGGCGCGGGTACGTGGACGAATTCGGCGACAAGGTGAGACCAGTGCGGAACCACGGTTATCCAGCCGTGGTTCTGCAATTTCAGCTGCCATAAGCGGTTCCGCCAAGCGCGCTTGCCTACCAAGTGAGGCTGAGCTTCGCCTTGCCGGTGACATCGGGCGTAGCTTCGGTCATGCCGAAGTAGACGCCGATGTCGAGCGCAGCCTTCGGCTGTTGACCACCTTTGGTGTGCGGCGGGCCGGCATCGCGCTCGAAGTAGAGTACTGGACCGATGCGATGCTCCTGAAATGCAATCGGAGTACTACTGCCAATGTCCGATATCGTGCCGTAAGCCTCGAGGCCGATCGCCACGCCTTCCTTGATTTCGCGCTTGGCCATCACGCCGTAGGTGAAGTCCATCCCATCGGTGCGGTTGTCACCAAAGGTCTTCTGGAAAAACGGGTTCAGTGTCAGCGATAGCTTGTCGTCGCCGAATTGAATGATCGGGCCGAACGTGAACGTGTTCGTCTCCTGATCGTTCACCCGCACGTCGACGCTCGAATACCAGCCATAATCGAAGCCGGGCCGCGCCTTGCCGAAGCGTAACTGTATCTCGGCGCCAACGGTCGACGTCTTCCAATGCTCGTCGACGGCCTGGTCGAAGTTCACCTTGCCACCGATGAAGAACCACGATGTTGGACTATAGCCCAGGTCGAGTTCGGTGCTGTAGCGGGTGGGATCGGCGTTGACCGGGAACCGGCCCTGTACGGCGGAGTTCCAGCTGAACGCGGTTTGGCCCTGCGTGATGTCCGGAGACTTCACTTCGAAGGTGCCTGCCTTTGCCGGCATCACAGCGCACATGGCAATGATCGCAATGGAAGCAATAGGTCGCTGCTGGGCCATGTCGGATATCCTGGGCACTGCCGGTCGGGACAAGTTGAACGCATCCGTCAGACTACCTGGGCGAGTAGCATTGCGCGTGGTGCCGTGTCTCGCGCTTGGCTCTTGCGGAGAGAGGTTTGGTCGCGCTGGAGCAAAACGGCCACAGATAGCCGCGATACATAAATTTCGAACAATTAAACTCTTCGTCAATTCACCGCGATCGTCGCAGTTCGCCGTCTTGCCGCACTGCAAAAAAAAGACTACGCCATAAATGAATTCAAAGTTTCAGGGACATGTGAAATGAACGCGCACGATGCCGCGCCCAAGGGCGATGCCAGCAAGACCGCAGTCTTGACGATGAACGGCAAGACCGCGCCGATGCCAATACGATCTGGCTCGATCGGACCCGACGTCGTCGATGTTACGCGCGTCTATCGCGATACGGGGTGTTTCACCTACGATCCAGGCTTCACCTCGACCGCCAATTGTTCGTCGCGCATCACCTATATCGACGGCGATGAAGGCGTTCTGCTCTATCGCGGGTATCCGATCGCCGAGCTGGCCGAAGGTTCCAACTTTATCGAAGTATGCTACCTGCTGCTACACGGCGAACTGCCGACAAAGCCGCAACTTGACGAGTTCCGTACCACCATCACGCGTCACACCATGGTGCATGAGCAGATGTCGCGCTTCTTCACCGGCTTCCGTCGCGACGCGCATCCGATGGCGGTGATGACCGGCACAGTTGGCGCATTGTCGGCTTTTTACCATGACTCGACTGACATCAACGATCCGATGCAGCGCATGATTGCCTCGCACCGGATGATCGCCAAGACGCCGACAATTGCAGCGATGGCTTATAAGTATTCGATCGGCCAGCCGTTCATCTATCCCCGCAACGATCTCGATTATACGTCGAACTTCCTGCAGATGTGCTTCGCGGTGCCGTGCGAGCCGTATCACGTCAACCCGGTGATCTCGCGCGCGCTCGACCGCATCTTTATGCTGCATGCCGACCACGAGCAGAACGCATCGACCTCGACCGTGCGTCTGGCCGGCTCCTCGGGTGCCAACCCATTCGCCTGTATCGCAGCCGGCATCGCCTGCCTGTGGGGACCCGCGCATGGTGGCGCCAACGAAGCCGCGCTCAACATGCTGGAAGAGATCGGCACTGTCGATCGCGTGCCGGAGTTCGTCAAGAAGGCGAAGGACA
>JANOOW010000270.1:0-4860 GCA_031421555.1 Hyphomicrobiaceae bacterium
CATCGCGAGTTTCGGTGATGCGTGAAAGGTCGGGTCCGGCCGCAAATTCATGACGGTGCCTCCCTAGCGGTTTGAACGCCTCAGACCTCCCCTCTGAGGGAAGCAGGTGGCGAAGCAAGAAGGTTGCATGCAAAGCCCGTCACGCGCAATGCCGCGCACAAAGACTACGACGAGGAAAAGCTGGTTGCTATTGTTCGCAAAACACTACGCAAAATGGACGCTGACGGCCACGCAGCTATTCTCGCAATGCAGTCGCCGTTCGCCGTCAAACATATCGTTGGAGGCGCATTGAAGGGCAGTTGAGCGTCGATCACCGGCGGACACCTGCTCGCCTGCCGATACTGCGGTCTCATTATGATTTCGGTAAAGTTTGGAGGCCACGCCCGGAATCGAACCGGGGTGCGAGGATTTGCAGTCCTCTACGTCACCACTCCGCCACGTGGCCTCTGACCGGACAGCTTCTGCAACCCGACGGACGGACGCTAGCAGGGCACGGTTGAGACGCCCTATCACACATGATCGCGTTAGTGCAACGAGGTTACGAGCAGTCCGCCAGGAGAGATTTGCCGCTCGATGATCGCACTAGCGATCGCGCGCACCATTGGCTAAGCAGGCTGAACAAACGCCCATCGAACACCTTTGAAAAGCCGGGGACGAGTTATGGCCGATTTTGCCACGCAGCGAAAAAATATGGTGGAAAGCCAGGTTCGGCCGAGTGACATTACCGACCGGCGTATCATCCGCGCCATGCTGGAAGTGCCGCGCGAAGCGTTCTGTCCCTCAAGCGTGCAGCCGACCGCCTATCGCGACGAGATGCTGGCGGTGAACGATCATAAGGGAAACCGCGCCCGCTACGCGGTTGCACCGCGTGTGCTTGCGCTCATGATCCAGGCGTTGGAACTTGGCGACAGCGCGTCGGTGTTGGAGATCGGGGCCGCGACCGGCTACGGCTCAGCCGTCCTGTCGAAAATTGCAGTCCGCGTCATCGCCGTCGAAGCCGACCCGGAGCTTGCTCAGTCTGCCCGCGCGGCCCTGGCCGCCAACGGTGCCGCAAACGTCGCCGTCGTCGAAGCAAGCTTGACGGAAGGTCATGCGGCCGCGGCACCCTATGACGCCATTTTGATTAACGGTGCCGTGCAAGAAGTTTCGCGTGTGGTGCTCGACCAGTTGAAGGATGGCGGCCGCCTTGTGGCGGTCATGGCCAACGACAACGTCGGACGCTTGTGCGTTTGGCGGCGCGTTGGCGGCACATTCGATCGCCGTGTTGTGTCGGACGCGGCCGCGGCGATCCTTCCGGGATTCAAGAAGCCTGCCACGTTCGTGTTCTGACGTGGCGCTACTCTGCCGGAACGGCTGCCGCCTGACGGCGATGGAACATCAGCCAAAGCGCGGCGGCGAACACGATGGCCATCAGCGGCAACGACATGATGTTGACGAAGCGCCAACCGGGTCCCGCCTGCAAAAGCCCGGAGCAGGCTGCGGCGGTAGCCGTCGCCCCGTAGACGATGAAGTCGTGCGCGCCTTGCGCCTTCGCCCGTTCCGCTGGCCGGTAGGTCTCGGTCAATAGCGTCGTGCCGCCGACGAAGCAGAAGTTCCAGCCTAAGCCGACGAGGACGTTGGCGAAAAAAAAGTGCCAGAACTGGATCCCGGACAAATTCACCAGTGCGCAGCCGACTTGGATGATGGCGCCGGCCGCGATAATTCGCAGCACGCCGAAGCGTGCGATCAGGTGGCCGGTGAAAAACGACGGCAAGAACATCGCGATGGCGTGGCCTTGAATGACGGTCGCGCTGTCGCTGAAGCCGAACCCGCAGGCGTGCATGGCGAGGGGCGTGGCCGACATGACGAGCGTCATCACAGCGAAGCCGAACATCGAGGACGTCAGGGCGACGATGTAGGTCGGTTGCCGCATTATTTCAAACAGCGGCCGTCCGCCCTCGGCCTTTTGCGCGGCGGTCAGTTGCGGGATCCGCAGGATTTGCACAACGCCGACGATGAGCAACGAGAACACCGTCACCATCAAGTACACGCCAGCGAACGTCACCGGCGAGAGCAGGTCGACGCTCCACTTGGCCGTCTGCGGTCCGATGAACCCGGCCAGCACGCCGCCCGCCATGACGAGCGAGATCGCCTTCGCTTTATAGGCCCCATCGGCGGCGTCGGCGGCAGCGAAGCGGAAATACCAGGCGAACGCGCCCGCCACGCCCTGGAAGTAGGAGCCCAGGCAAACAAGCAAGAGCGATTGCTGCCAAATGCCGACGAGTGAAATGATCCCGGACAGAATGCCAGCGATGCCGCCGACGGTGAAGCCGGCGCGGCGGCCAACGCGCGCCATCAGCAGCGAAGCCGGAATGGTCGTCGTCATCAGGCCGAGGTGGGCGAGGAAGATCGGGATCGTGGCCAGCTGCGAATCGCGCGTGAGGCCCAGCCAGCTGAAAGCCGGCGACGAGACGAGTTCGGCGTCTTGTCCAAGGATCGACAATGCGGCAAGCGGCGTCGTCGCAATCGCCATCGTCTGGATCGACTGGAACAGCGCCTGCGCCACCGCCAGAATGGAAATGTTGCGACGAAGCGCTGATGTGCTGATGTCGGCCGATGCGGTCATTGGTTCGCTGCTTGCCTAAGTTTCGAGCAAACCTTTACACGCAAGCTGCCGCTGGGCGGAAAGCCATTCTTGCAAGGGAGCGTTGCACCCACCTAAAACCGCAGTGTGACTGGTCTGCCACAACCCGGCCGACGATCCACTCTATACTGAGGCCGTGTTTCAATCAGGGGAGCGGGCATGTCGATATCGGAGGTGATCGGGCCGCGCAGCCTGCCGTCGCGCGTTGCCAGCCTGCGAGCGCTGGCCATTCAGCCCGTCGCCTCCAGCGGCGAAGTGCTCGCGCTATTGCGGTCGATCCATCGGGCAATATTGAGCGCCGATCTCGAACATTATAACGCTGCGGAAATCAAGCCGGACGTACCGATGCTGCGTCACGACCTGTTCCGGTTGCGTGAGGAACTGCGTGGCCGTGTGGCCATCTGGCACGCAGCGAAGCTCATGAACCACCAGAACCAGCTCGCGATGCGAGATTGTCTTCGCGCGTCGCGTTTTGCCAGCGATATGCTCGGAGAATTAGCCAATGGCTTTGCCGGGCTCGAGAATGGGCAATCGCCTTTGAAAGCTTTCACCGGCAACGGCAACACGATTGTCGCGGCCGCGTTCGATACCGATGAACTGGCTAAGTATCGCGCCGGCGATGTGGTGCTGGTGCGCGGGCTGCATCACAACAGCGCGGCGATCGCCCGGATCGGCGATGTCGATAGTCAGTTCAGTCACATTTGCATCGTGCACATCGACAAGAAGGGCGCGCAGTGGGTTGTCGAAAGTCTGATCGAGGAAGGCGCCGTCATCACCCGGCTGGGCACCGCGCTCGCGCACGGCAACGGCCGCGCTATACTATTCCGCCATCGCGACCGTGAGCTTGCGGCGAAAGCGGGCCAGATCGCCTACGACCACGTGCGCCGCACCTATGGCACCTGGAAGCGCCGAATCCTTTACGACTTTTCGATGCGGCTCGATAAGCGCCGGCAGCTGTTCTGCTCCAAGCTGGTTCGGCTGGCTTATGCGCGCGCCAGCAAGGGCCGCCTCATGCTGCCCTCCTTCATGACGCGTTTCGACATGACGAACAGAGACTTCATCGATCGCATCGGGGTGAAGGCCATCGAGACCTACGCGCCAGGCGATATCGAGATCGAGCCCAACTTCGATCTCGTCGCGGAGTGGCAGGATTTCCGCGTCACCTCGCGACTGCGGGCGCAGGATCTCATCATGGTGAAACTGTTCGAATGGATGGAAGACTACGGCTACAAGTTCGAGCAGGATTTCCTCATCCGCATCATTTCGCTGTTCGGCCGGTTTGCGGCACACCTTTCCGATGGCGCGAAGGACATGCTGGCAGCGGTCATACCGAAGGTGCCACGCAACATGCCGCGCAAGACGATCGCGGCAATCGCCATGCTGCATAAGACGGCTGAACCACTTCTCGACGAGATCCGATCGATCGAGGCCGAGCACATCGTGCGTACGGGCAAGCCAATGCACCCCCAGCAAGTTTATGCGGCGCTGGAAGAAATCCGCCGCCGTTCGGGCGACCGCATCGGCTATCTGGTGCTCCCATCGCCTGACCGGCATTGACGGCAAACGCTGGTGCTGATCTCTTCTCAGCAAATTATACAGGAGCAAAAATCCATGCCGATCGTCAACCGCATCGCCGGGATGAAGGAGGAAATCACCGCGTGGAGGCGCGATTTCCATGAGCATCCGGAGTTACTCTATGATGTTCATCGCACTGCCGGTGTCGTAGCCGAGAAGTTGAAGGCGTTCGGTTGCGACGAGGTCGTGCCCGGTGTCGGCCGCACCGGCGTCGTCGGCATCATCAAGGGACGCAAGGCTGGATCCGGGAAGGTCATCGGCATGCGCGCCGACATGGACGCACTGCCGATCCTGGAGGCGACGGGCCTTCCGTATGCGTCGAAAACGCTGGGCAAGATGCACGCCTGCGGCCACGACGGACATACCGCGATGCTGCTCGGCGCCGCGAAGTATCTTTGTGAAACCCGCAACTTCGATGGCACCGCGGTAGTGATCTTCCAGCCGGCCGAAGAGGGTGGCGCTGGCGGGCGCGCGATGGTCCAGGACGGCATGATGGACCGCTGGAACATCCAGCAAGTGTACGGCATGCACAATCAGCCGGGCATGGCCGTCGGCACGTTCGCGATCCGCCCGGGCCCGCTGATGGCCGCATCCGAGAATCTGCACGTGCTGATCGAGGGTAAGGGTGGCCACGCCGCCAAGCCACACAAGTGCATCGATAC
>JANOOW010000271.1:0-2266 GCA_031421555.1 Hyphomicrobiaceae bacterium
CAACGCGTATTCGACGTAGCGGTCGTAGCACATGCCATTTTCGAACACGAAAGGCAGGATGCCGGTGCGATTGCGGTCGGTATCCCGCCAGACTTCCGAGCGCAGCGTCTTGAAGCCGTTCGGCTTACCCTCCTTGAAGGGTGACGCCGCAAATAACGCCATCGCCAGAGCCTGCAACGCCAGCGAGACGCGGAACTTCTTGACCATGTCGGCTTCGGACCGGAAATCCAGGTTCACCTGGATCGTGCAGGTCCGATACATCATGTCGAGACCATGCTTGCCAACCTGAGGCATGTAGCGGGTCATGACGCCATAGCGCTGCTTCGGCATTTGCGGCACGTCCGGCAGCCGCCAATTCGGAGAAAAACCGGCGCCAAGGAAGCCGAGACCGAGATCGTCGCCGATCGTTTTGACTTCGTCGATATGCCTAGCCGTCTCCGACGCGACTTCATGCAGTGTGAGCAGCGGTGCGCCGGACAGCTCGAATTGGCCGCCCGGCTCCAGCGAGACATTTTCGGAGCCCTTGCCCTCGGGCCGCTTCAAAGCGATGATATGGCGGCCTTCCATGACCGGCTCCCAGCCGAACCGCTCGATCATGCCTTCCATCAGCGCCCGAATACCGTCTCGCCCCTCATAAGCCACCGGCGTCAAACCGTTTTTGCGGAATACGAACTTTTCATGCTCGGTGCCGATCAGAAGATCGCCGGATGGACGTTCGCCAGCGGCAATCCAACCAACAAGATCGTCGCGTGATTCGATAACAGGGCTCCGGCCGGTAGCTTGCTTGGTCGACATAGCGTCCTCCCCCGCCTGCAGAGCGAGATGCGAAACCAGACGGAATGGCCTTGGTTCGTTAGTTCGGATATTTCGAAGCGTCGTTCAGAATCTTATGGCGTTGTGACCGTCAACGCACAAGGGGGACCCACGGTTTTCCCGACCTGTACGATCGCTCATTCGAAATATTTGCACACCCGTCAAAACGCGCAAACCAAACAAAAGCCGATCCACTCAGCCATAGACCAGTCCGCCGCTGGAACCGCGATAAACCGGGGCAGGTCCGCCTCCGACGATACTGAGCGCTACCGCCTCGGCCACGCGGATACCATCGACACCGGCAGAGAGGATGCCGCCTGCATATCCAGCACCTTCGCCAGCCGGATAGAGGCCTTCAGTGTTCAAACTCTGCCACGTTTCGTCGCGCGTTATACGGATCGGTGCCGATGTACGCGTCTCAACGCCGGTCAGCACCGCATCGCCGAGGGCGAAACCTTTGACCTGTTTTTCAAAAGCAGGCAGTGCCTCGCGAATGGCGGCTATCGCGTAGTCCGGAAGGCACGTCGAAAGGTCCGCCAATGTGACCCCCGGCTTGTAGGAAGGCACAACCGAGCCGAGCGTCTTCGATGGCCGCCCAGCAAGAAAATCATCCACCCGCTGACCGGGCGCCGCGTAAGTGCCGCCGCCAGCCTTGAAGGCCTGCTCCTCCCAGTGGCGCTGGAATGCAATGCCAGCCAGCATGCCGCCCGGGTAATCGGCCGGCGTGATGCCAACCACGATGCCGGCGTTGGCGTTGCGTTCGGCGCGGGAATATTGGCTCATGCCGTTGGTGACGACCCGGCCCGGCTCGGAAGTTGCCGCGACCACGGTTCCGCCCGGGCACATGCAGAACGAATAAACCGAGCGGCCGTTGCTCGCATGGTGCACGAGCTTGTAGTCGGCAGCACCCAGATGCTTGTTGCCCGCAGCGTTGCCGAAGCGTGCCCGATCAATCAGCGATTGCGGATGTTCGATGCGAAAACCAATCGAGAAGGGCTTCGCCTCCATGTAGACGCCAGACTGGTGCAGCATCTCGAAGGTGTCGCGCGCGCTGTGACCGATGGCCAACACGACGTGTGACGCGGGCAGGACCTCGCCGGTGCTGAGCCTGACGCCAACCACCCTGGCCTTCGAAGCGTCGGCTTTTTCCAATTCGATCGCGGTGACCTTGGTTTCAAAGCGGTACTCGCCACCCAGCGCTTCGATCTTGGCGCGCATGCTCTCGACCACGGTGACCAGGCGGAACGTGCCGATGTGTGGTTTTGCGGCGGTCAGGATTTCATCCGGCGCGCCGGCCGCCACGAATTCGGTCAGCACTTTGCGGCCCTGGAACTTCGGGTCCTTGATCTGGCTATAGAGCTTGCCGTCGGAAAACGTCCCAGCGCCTCCCTCGCCGAACTGCACGTTTGATTCCGGCTTGAGCACGCCGTGCCGCCACAGACCCCATGTATCT
>JANOOW010000272.1:0-11945 GCA_031421555.1 Hyphomicrobiaceae bacterium
GTCGTCGTCGCCACCGCCACCTGGGCCGCTGACATTGGACCAGTTTGAGCCACCGAGATTGGGTTCGAAACCGCCGCCCAGGTCGCTTCGATTTGCATCGGGGTATAGATTTTCGTGTGCGGTATCGAGTGCGCTCGAAGCGTCGGAGTCGGGTTTGGATAGATCTAACGTGTCGTATTCGCCCACTGCCGCGATGGTACCATCTGGCGTCGAATCTGCTTCGGTATCAATCGTGCGAGGCGCTGGCAGGTCATCGTTCTCGTCGCGTTCCAGTAAGGGATTGCGTTCTACTTCCTGTTCCACGAAGGCGCTGAGTTCGAGGTTGGACAGCTGCAACAGACGGATCGCCTGCTGCAGCTGAGGTGTCATCACCAGCTGCTGGCCCTGCCGCATTTCTAGGCGTGCTGAGAGCGCCATAGTTAACGAACCCTGTTACCACTCCGAAGTCAGGTCACAAGGTGTACTGAATACGGCTTAACCAAACATATCCCCAAGGTACACCCGCCGTACATCTTCGTTTGCTATGATTTCCGCAGGCTTACCTTGTGTCAGAACTTGACCATCATAAAAAATATAGGCGCGATCACTGAGGCTGAGCGTCTCGCGCACGTTGTGATCGGTAATCAACACGCCAATGCCCCGTTCGGTCAAGTGCCGCACCAGTTGTTGAATGTCGCCCACCGCGATCGGGTCGATGCCGGCGAACGGTTCGTCCAGCAACATGAATGATGGCCGCGACGCGAGCGCCCGCGCAATCTCGCAGCGCCGGCGTTCACCACCCGATAGCGCCATCGACGGAGATTTGCGCAGCCGCGTGATGCGGAACTCCTCCAGCAGGCTGTCGAGCTGCTCCTTGCGCTGCTTCTTGTTCGGTTCGACAAGTTCGAGCACGGCCATGATGTTTTGCTCGACGGTCAGCCCACGAAAGATCGACGCTTCCTGCGGCAGGTAGCCGATGCCAAGCCGCGCGCGGCGATACATCGGCAGTTTCGTCACATCGCGGCCGTCAATGGTGATGCTGCCTTCGTCCGCGGGCACGAGCCCCGTGATCATGTAGAATACGGTCGTCTTGCCGGCGCCATTCGGCCCGAGCAATCCAACCGACTCGCCGCGTCCGAGAGCGAGCGTCACGCCCTTGACCACCATGCGGCGGCCGTAGCTCTTTTTCACATTGTGAACGGTCAGCCAGCCGTCGGCAGCAACAGGCTCAGCGTCGTGCTGGGCATATTGATCGTTGCCGGCAGATGCAAACGCGTCTTGCGGCTGCCCGGAACTGTTGGCCTGGGCACGCTGCGCTTTGGACCCGAAAGTAAATAACTTCACCTGGAAACTTTCTTGGAAATCTAGTTCGTGGGCTGAGCCGTGGATGTCCAACCCGATGTCGATGCAGATGGCGCCTTTGGTTTGACGGGCGGCGCTACCTCCGGCTGCCAAGCGCCGCCAGGCGGCTTGATGCCGGATTTCGCAGTGGCATCCTTAGGATCGACAACGAGACACATTTTGCCAGGAGGGCATGCTTTCGGGTTAGTACCGAAAGCGGGTGCGGCCGGCGCCACCACAGGTGCCTTTACGGCCGGCAAGTCCGGCAAGGTATAGGGTGCCCGCTGTTCGGCCGGAGAAGGACTGACGGCGGGGCCGCTGCCTTTCTGATCCTTCTCGAGGTACGTGAGCCCAGTTGTCATGTCGATGATGGCTTTCGGCGCATAAGCAACACTACTGCCCTTCTTGAGTGCGACGTTGCCGCCGATCGTAACGGTGTTGGCCTTGGTGTCGAATTCGGCCCAATCGCCAGTCGCGCTTTGATCGCCGCTCGAAGTCACTTCGACCTTTTGATTGGCGCGGATCTTGGTCAACTGCGCTGGTGCCGTCTTTGTATCGCCGCCGGTGGTCAAGCCCGCTTCGCCGCTGTAACTCGCAACCAACTCCGGCGTGCGGATGGTGAAGTCGCCCTGCACCGCATGCACCGCGCCGCGGAAAGTTGCCGTCTTTGCCTTGTCGGCGACGTCGAGAACATCGGCATCGATATCGATCGGTGCATTCGAGTCCGTGCGAAAGACGAACCCACCAGCTTGGTTGGCCACCGGCTCGACGACTTTCTTGACTGCGGTCTTTGCTTGCGTGGCGGGCGCTGAAGACTGAAAGAACCGCGCGGCGATCCGTCCCGCTGGGGTCGTGCCGTCGGCTGGCGACCAAAGCTTCGTGATGCCGCCGCGGCGATCGACATAAAGGCGTCCGCCGCGCAAAATGTTCTTGTCCTGATTGACCACGACATTGCCGGTCATCAACGCCGTGTCAGATTTGGAGTCGAGGTCGACGCGGTCGCTGGTCGCGCGCCGGTCGACACCGGAGTTCATGACGACGTGGCCGAGCAGGACGGCGGTCTCACGCTCGGCATCGAAATCGGCGGAGTCGCTCGTCACGCGATCGGTGGCGGTCGTCATCGTGACGTCGGACTTGACGAGCAGCCGCTTGAGTTTGCCAGCCGGCTGACCGGTTCCTGCCGCCGGTGTCGCCGCCTCAGAACCTGGTAGCGCCATGGGAGCGCCATCGTAGAAGGCCTGCAGTTCCGGCGTGCGCAAGCTGGCATCGCCCTGCTTGGCAACAACATCTCCGGTGAAGATCGCGATCTTCTTAGCGTCGTCGACCACCAGCGTTTGCGAGGCGACATCAATGGGTGTGTCAGTGGCGCCGATCATGCGCGGCGCGTTGGCAACCTGTGTACCTTGCGGCTTTGCTGGTGTGCCCACCGGCTTCGGCTCCGGCTTTAGCCGTGTCATCACGCCGTTACTGAACGTCGCTTGCTTCTGCGTCTGCAGCAACTCCATTTGGTTGGCGCGGATCTGACCCGCCTTCATCTCGATCGCGACCGGTTGCGTGGAAACGATCCGGTTGTCCTTGAGGAAGATCGTCGCTTGGGTGAGGTCGGCGCGCATGCCGTCATCGCTGCGCACCTTGATGTCTTCGAGCAACTCGAGCTGGTTGGCGGCATTGTCGAACAGCCCCTTCGGCGCCGTTAGCGTGACGGTGCCGTTGTTGGCTTGCACCATGCGTCCGTCGATCTGCTCCAGGCGAACGGGGCCTTGCGCGCGGATGTCGTGCGTCGCGCTCTTGGCGGTAACGACAAACTTGCTGCCATCCTTGTTGAAGCCCTCGTAGCGAGGGTTCGCCATGGACAGGTTCTCCGTCGTCAGCGTCACCGGCCCGGTTTGCACCGTGCCATTCCCTAGTTTCAGCTTTACGCGTACGCCCAGCCCGTAACTCGCGACCGCAGCTACCGTTGCCAGCGGCAGCGCCCAGCGGCAGATTTGCACGAACGCGGTGTGGCGCCGCGCCGTCGTGAAGGCGCGCGCCCGATCCGTCGTCGCGATGACCAACGATCGGCCGGGCGTCCCTCTTCCCGGGGAAGAAGACCGGTGCACGTCGGACAATGTGCCTTGAAGTGCCATTCACATGCCGCGGATGATGAAACGTAAGCCGACAGAGGCGCTAAGATTCGGGCCGCAATGAGGGAGTTTCAGCGTTCGCTGTGGCCAGGCTCTGGTAATCTCGAGTTTTTAATGATCAGTGGGAAAACATGTCCATATCTTCGAAGCCGGCCAAGTCGAGTTGTGCTCTCGTGCTCAAAAACTCGAAACATTTGGCGGCAATTTCGGTGCGGCCTTCACGCGCGAGCATGGCGTCGAGGCGCAGCTTCAAGGCATGCAGGTGCAGCACGTCCGATGCCGCATAGGCTAGCTGCTGCTGCGATAGATCGGCCGCGGCCCAATCAGAACTTTGCTGCTGCTTGGACAGTTCGACGCCCAGCAACTCGGCGGTAAGATCCTTCAAGCCGTGGCGATCCGTATACGTGCGGCAGAGTTTCGAGGCCACTTTTGTGCAGTAGACCGGTGCTGTCGCCACGCCAAGATTTTGCTGCAGCACTGCTAAGTCGAAGCGGGCGAAATGGAAAATCTTTACTATCGCGGGATCGGTCAACAGCGCCATCAAGCGCGGGGCTTCGCGCTGACCGCGGCCGATTTGCACCAGGTGTGCAGTATTGTCGCCGCTGGACAGCTGAACCAGACACAGCCGGTCGCGAAGAGGCCGGAGCCCAAGCGTCTCAGTGTCGATGGCAACCTCCCCCGAAAACCTGACGCCAGCGGGTAGATCCCCCTTATGAAGCTCGATACGCGGCGCAGCCATTTCGTTCTCCCGGTAGTAGCACCCGATCGAGTTCCTTACGCGCTATCGGCAACGAGCGGCAAGCGTCCTTCGGTTCAGCACGTTAAGGTTGAGTAACTTACAACTAATGGTTGAGTCACTCGGATTTGTGGATTAATGCATGTGCGTCGCCCTCGGGGGGCGTGACGCGGGGAGCATTATGAGAGCGCAATCGAGTGGACGGGCAGGCGTTGTATCGCAACCTTTATATGCACAAGTGCGCGAGCGCTTGCTCGAACGCATTGTTGCCAAGGAGTGGCGCCACGGGCAGGTACTCCCGAACGAGTTCGATCTGGCGCGCGAGTTCGGTGTCAGCATCGGCACCATACGCAAGGCTGTCGAAGGGCTGGAGGCAGCCAAAATCGTCATCCGCAAGCAGGGCCGGGGTACATTCGTCTCACGTGAAAGTGCAGCACCCCAGACCGAGCCAGTCAGTGTATTTGCGACGTTGATCGATGGTGGCGACGCAGCACAGATCGTCACGCTTACGATCGAGTTGCGCGCGGCATCAGCGGAAGAGAAGAGCGCGCTCGTACTCAAAACCGACAGCGGTGTGATCGAGATCTTGCGTTGCCGCAAGTTTGGAGGCGGAGCGCGTGTTCTCGACAGAATCTGTCTACCGCGCCATCTCTTCTTTGACTTCGAGCCAAAGGACCCTTTGCCAAGCAACCTGTACGAATTTTACGGCGACTTCTTCGGCATTCGGGTCGTGAAGAATACGGAGCAGGTGACGGTCGCCGTCGCAGACGCGGAAGTTGCTCAGGAGCTCGGCATTCCCGAGCTGAGCGCAGTGCTCAAGATTTCGCGATCGGCGGCGTCTGCCATTGGTCAAGTTATCGAATGGCGCGTGTCCTATTGTGTGCTGCCAAACGGATTGAACCTCACCGGCTTGCACTGAGGGCCATGCCTAATCGTCCGCGATCGATGTATTATTGAAGCGGAATACAAAAGGAGAAATCAGTCGTAAAACAGGCTGGAAACGCTTTCTTCGCGTGCGGTGCGGGCGATGGCTTTGGCGATCAGCGGAGCGATCGATAGAACGCGAATGTTCTTCGCCGATTTCACGACCTCTGTCGGCTGAATTGAATCTGTGATGACCAGCGACTTGAGACTCGAGTTCTGGATCTTGGCGACGGCGCCGCCCGACAAGACGCCATGGGTGATGTAGGCCATCACTTCGATCGCGCCGTTCTTCAGCAATGCTTCAGCCGCATTACACAAGGTGCCGCCAGAATCGACGATGTCGTCAACCAGGATACAACGCTTGCCGCGCACGTCACCGATCACATTCATGACTTCGCTCTCGCCGGGACGTTCGCGGCGCTTGTCGCAAATCGCGATCGGGGCATCGATTCGCTTGGCGAGTGCGCGTGCACGGACGACGCCGCCCACGTCGGGCGAGACTACCATCAGGTTCGATAGTTCGAACCGGGATTTGATGTCCTTGACCATGGTCGGAGCGGAGAACAAGTTGTCGGTTGGGATGTCGAAAAAGCCCTGGATCTGACCTGCGTGCAAATCGAGCGTCAAAACCCGGTCGGCGCCGGCCCGTTCGATCATGTTGGCGACGAGCTTGGCCGAGATCGGCGTGCGGGGACCAGGCTTGCGATCCTGCCTCGCGTAGCCGAAATAGGGCATCACGGCGTTGATGCGGCGGGCCGAGGCGCGTTTCAACGCATCGATCAAAATGAGCAATTCCATCAGGTTGTCGTTCGCTGGGAAAGATGTCGATTGCATCACAAAGACATCGGTTCCGCGCACATTTTCCTGGATCTCGACAAACACTTCCATATCGGCGAAGCGGCGGCACACGCCTCTGGTCAGTGGCGTTTGGAGGACGCCTGCAATATCCTCCGCCAACGCCCGATTGCTATTGCCGGCGACCAGTTCGATCTTGAGGTCACCCAACAAGTTTCCGAGTTCGGCTGGATCTTTGAAGCTGTCTTTGGACAGGTCTTTTGCTGTGTCTCTCGACATCACGTGTCCTTTACGACGACATTCCAGCGCAATTCGACTATTGATCGTCGATGCGCGGCTTCTAGCAAGGGGCCAAGGCGCTGTAAACGTCTGAGCGAGCGAGGCTTTTGTGCAATCCTCAGATGCTTTGGTCATGCCACAAATGATTGGGCCCGTGAGCTTGCGCGTCACGGGCCCAGGTTGGAGCGATGCCGGGTCTAGTTGACCTTGCGCTCGGTACCGCCGGCTGACGACTGGATCTGCTTGCCAGCGCGATGATCGGCGATCACTTGCTTGATTTGGACAGAGGCGGCGCGGGCCGCGTCTTCCGCACTCGGCCCCCAGGTCTTGTCGAGGAAGCCCGCCGGAACCTCATTGTTCTGAGTGATCTTTGCGACTTCGGTGCCCTTTGGATCGTTGATCGTCCAGTTGATTGCGATCGCCTGCATGCCATCTTTCGGTGGCTTGATCTTTACGTCGGCAGCGACACGGTACGCGTTGGCGCCGGTGTCAGCCACTTGCACTCCTTTTTCGACAAGTTCTCGCCGCATGGCGGCAGCGAGCGATGTGTTGCCATCGCCGGGCGCGCCGGAAACCTTCGGCGCCGTCGAGAGCAGCGTGCTGGGCAAGCTACCGGTTGCAACGCCAGCGGCAGCAGTCGCCGGCGCTGGCAGCGGACCTTGCGCAACTGCAGAAGTTGGAGTGGACGCGCCAGCGACCGGCACTTCGCCTTGATTCTGCGTCGGCAACCAGGCGGCGAGTGATGTTGCAGTCTTGTCGGAGATCGTTTGCATAATCTGCGGCGTCACGGCACTCCAGGCATCGCCACCGCCCGGCGTCAAAACTTCCTCGCCGGTGATGCGATTGACGCGCTTGCCGGCGGCATCCGTCACGTCCCAAATATAGGAAAGCTTGTTCTCCGCCTTATCCTTGGCGGGAGCCACGAAATAGCCTCGCAGGGTGTAGCTGACAGCATCGCCTCCACCCTTCGATACCGCTATCTTCTGGCGCTCGGCAGCGTCCGACAGTTGCGCTACGAGTGCTTTCGACACGGCATCCGGCGGCCCGATGATGGGAGCGATCGCGACGCGCTTGACGGCTACGGGCGTAGCCTGTGCCACCGTTGGCGGCGCGATCGAGGCGGATGCGGTCGGGCTGTTTGGGCCGAGCAAGCTACTGCTTGTCTCGCAGCCAGCAAGGCTCAAGACTGCGCCACATGCTGCAGCGATAACGAATCCGCGCGTTTTAGAATACCGTGCTTCGACAGTGTCGCTGGTCGTCACGATGACGTCCCCCTGAATTTTGACCCTTCGGCTCCGGTGATCGATACTTCTATTCGATCATAGCCTATTACGACCCGGAAAACCTTGGACTATTTCGATCTCTAGCGCTGGTATCCGGCGCCCGTCCAATAGAAATCGTCTAGAATCAGTGGTCAAAGGTAATGCTAAGACGCGTTCACGTTCGGAAAACTGTGAATTGTGCAGTTAGGTCACGACAATGGCGGAGATTTGACGCCCGTAGTCGGGCTCGCCGTGGTGGGTCGTCCGCCTGTAGCTGAAAAATCGCTCGGGATCGGCGTAGGTGCAGTAAGGCGATGGGGTGACGTTGGCTATTCCTGCATTTGCCAAGCGGTGGGCAACGAAGCCAGGCAGATCGAAGTGTGCCTTGGTCTTGGCGGCTGGAATTCTGAAGAACGCCGCGTTACCGGATGGCGCGAGCAAGAACTGTGCTTCGAACTCAGGACCGACTTCGTAGTGCTCTTGATGGATGCAGGGGCCGACGGCAGCGTGGATTTCGGAGCGTTTGGCGCCAAGTTGAACCATAGCCGCGATCGTCGATTCGAGGATGCCGCCAAGTGCGCCGCGCCAGCCGGCATGAGCGGCCGCGACAACCTTCGCTTTGGGTTCCGCAAACAAGACCGGCGCGCAATCAGCCGCCAACGCTGCAACCGCGAGCCCGGGCGTGCGCGTGACCAGCGCATCGGCTTTCGGAACGCTGCTGGTGTCGAAAGGCCGGTCGATCGTCAATGCGATTGCGCTGTGCGTTTGGTAGACGGTCACGATTTGGCCCGAGCTCGCGCCGAGGTGCTCGGCGACCCGATCGCGATTCCTGGAGACCAGCGCGCGATCGTCGTTCGAGCCGAGACCGCAGTTGAGTGACCTGTAGATGCCACCTGATACGCCGCCCTGCCGGGTGAAGAACCCGTGCCGGATGCCGGGCAACGCCGATAAGGTTGCGGCTGTGATCACGGTGCCATCGATTGCCATCACGTGCCTCTTACGTCTCAAAGCCCGGCAATGGCGATAAGCTGCTGCAGCGAAAGCCCATAACCTTGAACCGGCTACCCATTGCCTCGGGTGCGATCAATCGCGCCACGGCGACCTCGATACTGCCTGCTAACGCCGGGTTCGCCGACATCAAGGCGTGCGCGCGTTCGACGATGCCAAGGCGTGACAGGAACTCGCTCTGGGTGATCGGTCCATCGACGGCGAGCCCAGCGGCTTTTGCGGCCGAGGCCAAGGCTTCAAAATCCACCTGGGCGGAAAGGTCAGCTTCGCCGGGAGAGGTGAGCGCATGTTCGTGCGCATGCCCGCGAACAGCTTGCAGCGTGTCGCCGTTCGCGGACGCCATGTGGCCGTAGTCTATGATAAGCGCAGCCACCGGTCCGCGATGGCTAAGTGACCCGATGGCATCGATCATGTCGCGTGAGCGCAAGCGCTCGGCGATTACGCCGGCAGGAGCTTCGTTGAGGCCGGCACGTACCGGCGCAGTTGCCGTCACGCTCGTGAAGCAAAGTGCGCCCTGTTCGTCGACGCCGACGGCGCGTTGCCGCCAGCCGTCCGCGGTCATGATCCACTGGTCGATTGGCAAGGCATCGAAGAACTCGTTGGCAATAACGATTGCGGGCGCATTGACGCCCGACAGATCCGGCGCCCATGACAAGGGGGCACCCGATTGCGCGAGTGCCTTGCGCTGAAGCACGATGAGGGGTTCCGATGCCTCGACGAGATGACAGCGCAGCGCTTGTCGAAAAGCACTTAGTGAGCTGGTCGCCCGCAAAGCATCACGCAGGAGCGAGCCCCGGCCCGGACCTAGTTCCGCTAGAGTTAGCTCGCCGGGCGCACGAAGCACGTCACGCCATACGACAGCCGACCAGAGGCCTATGAGCTCGCCGAAGATTTGGCTGATCTCCGGCGCCGTTATGAAATCGCCTAATTGGCCGAGCGGGTTGCGCGTTGCATAGTAGCCGGCCTGCTTGTCCCACAAGCAGCGCTGCATATAGTCGGCAACCGGCATTGGCCGCCCGTTGCAAGCGATCTCGTTCGTTAGCGTTACGGCAAGCGGCGTCCGGCGGCGAAATGAGGGATCGTACGTCAAGCCAATACTCGCACCTGCTTGCGGGCCCGAGCGATGAACCAGAGACCCAACAGGATCATCGGGATCGAATAGACGATGCCCGGCGTCAGTGGCCCAACGGTGAAGGCGTGTTGCGTATCGGGTTGGCGGAAGAACTCACAGAACGATCGGGCAAGGCCATAGCCTGCAAGGAAAACGCCGGTGACGAGCCCGGGCGACTTCAGTGCAAGACGCCGATGCGACAGAAAACGCAACACGAGAAACAAAACCAAACCTTCCAACGCCGCTTCATAAAGTTGACTGGGATGCCGGGGCATCGCACCGGCGCCCGGAAATACCATGCCCCAGGAGACGTCCGTTGGCCGGCCCCAGAGTTCGCCGTTGATGAAGTTGGCAAGACGTCCGAAGAATAAGCCGATCGGCACGGCAGCAGCGCACAGATCCATTGTGCTCCAGGGTGACACCTTGTTGAAGTGCGCGAACAGCCAGATCGCGGCTCCGGTTCCTAATAGTGCGCCATGGAATGCCATGCCGCCCTTCCAGACCTGCAGGATCTCCAACGGGTGCTGCAGGTAGTAACCTGGCTCGTAGAAAATGACCGAACCCAAGCGTCCGCCGATGATCACCCCAAGTGTCATGTAGAGTAGAAGGTCGTCGGCGCGCGCACTGCCGAACGGCGCCTTACCAGCCGGCCATAGGGGCTGCGTATCCAGAAGCTTCTTTATGTAGAGCCAGCCCAGCAGCAGCCCTGCCATGTAAGCCAAGCCGTACCACTTAACCGCCACCGGGCCGATCTCGAAAGCGATCGGATCTAGACCGGGGAAAGGAATCGCCAGAGGCGAAAAAGCACTTATCAAGAGTAAGGTCACGGGCAGCCTCGTCTTTTCTCGAACCGGGCGGTCGGGTCCGCTTGAACGGCAACCCTTATCGGCGCATATCAAGCATGGAAGGCTTTGGAGAACCACCCATGACACAGACCAGCAACCGCTTTCTCGATGACATCGCCCGTCTGATGACGGACGCGGCAGGCGCCGCCCAAGGCGTCAAGCGCGAGGTAGAGACCATCGTCAAGTCGCAGAGCGAACGCGTGCTCAACGGCATGGACGTCGTGCGCCGGGAAGATTTCGAGGTCGTGAAAGCGATGGCCGAAAAAGCCCGCATGGAAAATGAACGTCTCGAGGCACGTATCGCAGCACTCGAAGCCAAGCTAGGGCAAGCCTAACCCCGTGCCTCGGGCTTGAATCGCTCGGGCTGATTTGAGCAACGGTCCAGTATTTCCACAAGCTGTCCACAGACTAATACATGGATTGCGCGCTACTTTTCCCCATCGAGCGGATTTATTGCGGGTGTGCCCGATCGCCGTCACTTTGGCGGTGGACAATGTTGCTGTGAGCTTGCACTCGCATCGCGGGTGCTGCTTTCGTCACGCAGATGATTTGCAGCACTTCCGGTGTTTTTCATGCCGGGCAATCGGTGAAGACGCTCGCACGGCAAAGGAATACATGATGGCATCCGCTCAGATGAGATTTGCACGCGTCGGTAATGCGATCGATGTCGTGGAGGATGTCGCGGCAACTCACGATTGGCCCTGCGAGCGGTCGAGCGAGGACGAGCTGACGCTCGTTGTGGCCGGCAGTTGGACCGACTATCACGTTTCGATCAACTGGCGCGACGATCTGGAGTCGCTGCATCTGGCTTGCGCCTTCGACTTCAAGGTTCCGGAAAACCGGCTGCCCGAAATCTACCGCCTCGTCGGGCAAATCAACGAGCAGCTTTGGCTCGGCCATTTCGACGTCTGGGCGCAAGATGGCCTCATCATGTTCCGGCAAGGCTTGATGCTGAACGATACCGCGGTCACCCCCCGGCAGTGCGAGGCGTTGCTGAAAGCGGCGTTGGAAGCGTGCGAGCGGTACTATCAGGCGTTCCAATTCGTGGTATGGGCTGGCAAAGAGAGCCGTGAGGCCTTGGTGTCGACGATGTTCCAGACCCAGGGCCAAGCCTAACCCGAGTGTGTTGGAGGCGCGAATGAGTATCGCATTGAACGGTCCACTGGTGCTCGTCGGCGCTGGCAAGATGGGCGGCGCAATGTTGGCGGGTTGGCTCGCCCGCGGCCTCGATCCGAAGCTGGTATTCGTTCAAGATCCAGGACCGCCGCCGGAAGTAGCAACATTGCTCGCGAAGCATGGAATTGCAGTGCATGCGGCATTACCCGCATCGATGCCGGAGCCTGCCGTTCTATTGATTGCAGTTAAGCCGCAGGTGATGGAAGAGGTGTTTCCCGCCGTCGCCAAGCGCGCTGGGACATCGACCGTCGTCTTGTCGATCGCAGCTGGCCGTACGATCGCAGGGTTCGCCAAGCACCTTGCCAGCAATGCCGCGATCATCCGTTCCATTCCCAATACACCGGCGGCCGTTGGCCGGGGCATCAC
>JANOOW010000273.1:0-23171 GCA_031421555.1 Hyphomicrobiaceae bacterium
CGACGAGCTGCGCGCCCGCACGGCCGAATTTCGGGCCCAGATCGAGGGCGGCAAGACGCTCGATGACCTGCTCGCGCCAGCCTTCGCGACAGTGCGTGAAGCGGCCAAGCGCAGCCTCGGCCAGCGCCACTTCGACGTGCAGCTGATCGGCGGCATGGCGTTGCACGAAGGCAAGATCGCCGAAATGAAGACCGGCGGAGGCAAGACGCTCGTCGCGACGCTTGCCGTCTATCTCAACGCCCTGAACGGGCTCGGCGTCCACGTCGTCACCGACAACGACTATCTTGCAGGCCGAGACGCGGAGTGGATGGGCGCCGTCTACCGGTTCCTGGGCCTCTCCGTCGGCTGCATTGTGCACGACATGGACGACGACCAGCGCAAAGCCGCCTACGGCTGCGATGTCACCTACGGCACCAACAACGAGTTGGGCTTCGACTATCTGCGCGACAACATGAAGATGAGCCGCGAAGAGATGGTTCAGCGTGGGCATGTGTTCGCGATCGTCGACGAGGTCGACACGATCCTGATCGACGAGGCGCGCACACCGCTCATCATCTCCGGGCCACTGGACGATCGGGCCGACTTGTATGTGGCGATCGACAAGGTGATCCCGTCGCTGGTCAAGGGCGATTTCGAGCTGGATGAGAAGCAGCGCACGGTCGCCCTCACCGAGGCTGGCAACGAGCACATGGAGAAGTTGCTCGAGGAGGCCGGCCTGCTCACGGCCGGCGGCTCGCTCTACGACATCGACAACGTGACGACCGTCCACCACGTCACGCAGGCGCTGAAAGCGCACAAGCTGTTCCTGTGTGACCGCGACTACATCGTAAAGAACAACCAGGTCGTGATCATCGACGAATTCACTGGCCGCATGATGCAAGGCCGGCGCTATTCCGAAGGTCTGCATCAGGCCCTCGAGGCAAAGGAGAACGTCGAGATCCAGCCAGAGAACCAGACGCTGGCATCGATCACGTTCCAGAACTATTTCCGCCTCTACGACAAGCTAGCGGGCATGACAGGCACGGCCTCGACCGAGGCGAACGAGTTTCTCGACATCTACAATCTCGACGTGCTCGAAATCCCGACCAACCAACCGGTCGGGCGCCTCGACGAGGACGATGAGATCTATCGCACGGCCCGCGAAAAGTGGGAGGCAATCATCGCCGAGATCGAGCGGGCGAAAGCGCGCAAGCAGCCGATCCTGGTGGGTACGGTATCGATCGAGAAGAGCGAACTGCTCTCCGGGATGCTGAAGAAGAAGGGCGTCGAGCACCAGGTGTTGAACGCTCGCTTTCACGAGCAGGAGGCCACGATCATTGCGCAAGCGGGCAGGCCCGGCTCGGTTACCATTGCAACCAACATGGCTGGCCGCGGTACCGATATTCAGCTTGGTGGCAATGTGCAGATGCGCATCATCGAGGAAGCCTCCGAATTGCAGGACGGCCCTGAGAAGACACGCAAGATCGAGCAGATCAAGGAGGAGATCGCGAACAACCGCGACTTCGTTCGCGCCATCATCGAAGAAGTGGAGATTGAACCGGCTAAGGGTTCGCGGCTAGCCAAGACGGTCAAGAAGCCGGGCGGGCTCTACGTGCTCGCGACCGAGCGGCACGAAAGCCGCCGCATCGACAACCAGTTGCGTGGCCGTTCGGGCCGCCAGGGTGACCCCGGGCGTTCGAAGTTCTATCTTTCGCTCGAAGACGACCTGATGCGCATTTTCGGCTCTGAGCGAATGGATTCCGTTCTGAAGACGCTCGGCCTGCAGGAGGGCGAGGCAATCATCCATCCCTGGATGAACAAGTCGCTGGAGATGGCCCAACGCAAGGTCGAAGCTCGCAACTTCGACATCCGCAAGCAGATCCTGAAGTACGACGATGTGATGAACGATCAGCGCAAAGTCATCTTCGATCAGCGCCTCGACATCATGAGCCAGGATGACGTCAGCGAGACGGTTATCGGCATGCGTCACGAAGTGGTGGAAGGACTCGTGAAGCTGCATATCCCGGAGGCTGCCTACGCCGAACAGTGGAATGTGACGGGGCTCCAGGAAGCCGTCGGTGGCGTTTTCGGTGAAAACTTGCCGATTGATCAGTGGGCGCAAGAAGAGGGCATCGCCGACGCGGAGATCCGCGAACGCTTAAAGAACGCCATTGACGCGAAAGCTGCCGCCAAGGAAGCCGAGTTTGGCGCCGAAGCGAGCCGCCAGATCGAGAAAATGGTGCTCCTGCAGACGCTGGACCATCTCTGGCGTGAGCATCTGATTACCCTCGAGCATCTGCGGCAGGTGATTGGATTCCGCGCCTACGGTCAGCGCGACCCGCTCAATGAGTATAAGACCGAGGCGTTCGTCCTGTTCGAAGCTATGCTCGCCAAGCTCCGCGAGGCCGTTACCGGCCAGTTGATGCACATCGAGATGGCTCCGCTCGAGGAGCAGCCGATCATGCAACCGGTCGAACTGCCGCCGATGCAAGCGCACCATATCGATGCGACGACGGGCATGGACGAACTGGCGATGGCCGACGCCGTGCTGACCGCCGAGCGTCAGCCGCGCCGTTTTGAGCCTGAGCGACGCGCGCCGGTGCAGGTCCGTAAAACTGAAGGCGGCGCCAATCCTAAAGACCCGTCGACCTGGGGCCGCGTTTCGCGCAACGCGCCGTGCCCTTGCGGATCCGGCAAAAAGTACAAACACTGCCACGGCAAACTGGAATAATCCTTTGCGGGCATTCCGCCTTGCTGTGATCAGGATAGGGCCGCCGTGGACACAATTTACCAATGCCGTTGAAGACGCGCGCAAAGAGCTTCGGCCGCGTCGGCGCCGGCGCGCCTCCGGCTTTGGCGGGCCAGGCGATCGGAGTGCTGGGCGGCACCTTCAATCCACCACATGCTGGGCACGTGCAAATTACCGGGATTGCCCTGCGCCGGTTGCGGCTAGATCGACTGTGGTGGGTGGTGACGCCTGGTAATCCCCTGAAATCAAATGGCGAACTGCCGCCGCTGGCGCAACGCATTGCCGCTTGCAATGCGCTGGTCGACGATCCGCGCGTCGAAGTCACCGGTTTCGAAGCGCGCCTCGGCACGCCCTATACCGCGGCTACGCTCGGATATTTACGCCGCCGTTTTCCCGGTGTTCGCTTCGTATGGATTATGGGTGCCGACAACCTCGCGACGTTCCATCGCTGGCAACGCTGGCGCGAAATCGCGGCCGAAGTACCGATCGCCGTCGTCGATCGTCCCGGTTGGCGCTTGAAAGCCATGTCATCACCGGCTGCGCGATCGCTCAGCTCTGCGTTCATACCCGAGTTGCGGGCGGGTAACCTCTCGCGCCATGATGCGCCGGCCTGGACATTGTTGAGCGGCCCGCTTTCACCTGTGTCGTCGACGGCCCTGCGCGGCGGCAAGCTGTGACCAACCCCTACTCCGGCGCGGGCGCCGTGCACTACGTTTGGAACCAGCGGGGTTGCAGCACGATTGTATGGCGAGACGAACAGGTTTAGACTAGCGCTTGCTTAAACGTTCATGAAGGTGCGTACATTTTGTGTCGTAATGACCGTTTATGGGGTAAAGGCCCGCTGCGGGGTGGAGAATCGGCTCCGCGCAGCAGACATGGCAACAGAAGGAAACTTGCCAGCATATGAGAACCGCGCTTGAGGGTGCCCGCCGCGGCACTGCTCCGAACGAGTCCGTCACCAAAGTAACCGGGACGAATTCGTCAAAACTCCTCGACCAGATCACAGTTTGGCTCGACGAGGCAAAGGCCGAGGACATCGTATCGATCGACCTCGCCGGCAAATCCAGCATCGCCGACAGCATGATCATAGCCACCGGCCGCACCGACCGGCACGTTGGCGCCATCGCAGATCAACTCCAGCAACACCTGCGCGATGCCGGCTCCCGCAAGCTGCGGATCGAAGGCATGCAGACCTGCGACTGGGTGCTGATCGACACGGGTGACATCATCATCCACCTGTTCCGGCCGGAAGTTCGTGAATTCTACAATCTTGAAAAGATGTGGTCAGGCGAGCGTCCGCCCGAGCCCGCATCGCATTGATCGTCTGGTGCGAGTAGTCATTGCGGCAGTCGGCCGTCTGAAGGATGGTCCGGACCGGGATTTACTTGAACGGTACGTCCAACGGCTGACGCAAACCGGCCGTGGGCAGAGCCTCGCACCGGTCGACTGCTACGAGATCACCGAAAGCCGGGCGGATACTGCTTCGTTGCGTCAAGCCGACGAAGCCACGCGCTTGTTGAAATTGGCCGGCGGCGTCGAAGTGTTGATCGCGCTCGACGAAACTGGCCGGACACACACCAGCCGCACCTTCGCCGGGACGATCGCGAAATATCGCGATCAAGGAACGCAGAGCATCGGCTTTCTGATTGGCGGACCCGACGGTCACGGCGATGATGTGCGCCGTACCGCGAGTTTCAAACTGGCGCTTGGACCGATGACATTTCCCCACGGGCTCGCCCGCATCGTGCTTTTGGAGCAGCTTTATCGCGCGGCTACAATACTTGCTGGTCACCCCTACCATCGTGATTGATTTCGCGCGTGCGCACCAACTCATCGCGGCTCAGATGCGCATATGTCCGTACGGCAATCGCAGAAAGCACGGTGATCGCAAGACCGCCGGCGACGAAGACGATGTTGGCGGCCCAATCGGCGCGGACGCTCGCAACCTTGCCGGAGAGCACGAGGATGAGGATGCCGCCGATTGCAGCAATGCCTTGCGCTGCCGCCAGGACAGCCGCGATCTTGAGCTGGCGCGGCGCACGCAACACGCTCTTCACGTCGCCCAGCCGCAACGAATAGAAAAAGCCCAGCGCTGCGATAAGGGCCATGCCCAAGCCATACTGCCAGCCGTGCTGCCAGCGCAATCCAGACAGCATGTAGACGGCCAGCATCGAAGCCGCGCCCGCGCCCCACGTCCACGCCAGCAACCGCGCATTGCGGCGGGAAGCAGTGACGATCTCGTCTGGTCCAGCAGGCGTGGTCCGCGCAATCCAATAAGGCGCATTCACCTGTAGTGCGACGAACGTCGACATTACCGGCAGGAACAATGCTGCCGCCCCTGATATCCACGCTGAGCCCGCACGCGCCCCCATCACCTGACCGATGACGGCCGGGACGAATGCGGCCAAGAGCCAGGCGATGAAGGGCTGCACGGTCATAACCGCAGTACTCGCTTTGCTACGAAGCGATGCGGCGCGCCGGGATCAGTTTCAAGGCGGCTCCGCTGATCGCAGCAAGTGCCATCGCACCGAAGAACATGACGTTCTTCGCCGGCCAGTCGGAGAAGCGTTCGACGAGAAACCGCTTCATTTGCCCATCCACGAGAAAACCGAGCATCAGCAAAACCATCCCCACGAGTTGTGCGATCGTGCCGAAACGTGCCATCGACAGCATCGTTTCATCGTTGCCGTCCGCGTCCGTCTGTTTCATCAAGATGTTGGCGATCGCCAGGCACACCCCCCCGGCAACGGCCAGACCGACGACATGTGCCGGCCATTCTTTCCAGGCGAGGACGCCGGTGGCGTACGTGACGAAGATTACGAGGCCAGCCCAGGTCCACACCAGACCCATGGCACGCGCGCTTTTCGCAGCCAGGGCGTCGCGCGAGTCACCAGCCGCGGCAGATGCGGCCAACTCCCGGATCGCCAGCAGCGCGAAAAGAATGTTTGTGCCGGCCGCGATCAACAGGTGGGCATAGGCCATGTTGACGTTGCCTGGGCGTGCGGCGGCACTGATCACGAGCGCTGCGACGCTCACACCGATTGCCAGTATCCAAGCCACCATCGTGATATGCCCCGTTTCGTTTCTGTCCCCGGCCCCGATGCCGGTTACCGCAAGTTGATGAACGATCACTAACACTTTTCGTAAGCGCGGTACCACGACACGAACTTTGCCAAGCCGTACTCGATCGGCGTGGATGGAGTGAAGCCCGTATCATGCATCAGAGCGTCGACATTGGCGAACGTCGTGTGGACATCTCCCTGCTGCATTGGCAACAAGCGTGTGCGGGCGGCAACACCCAACGAACGCTCGAGAATTGCAATCATATCGAGCAATTCGACGGGTTTGTTGTTGCCGATATTGTAGATCCGGAATGGCGCCCTTGAAGTCGCGGGGGTGAGTGCTGCTCCCTCAGGCAACCCTTGAGCTGGCCGGTCGAGCGTTTTGATGATGCCAGCCACAATATCGTCGATGTAGGTGAAGTCACGCGCGTGTTCGCCGTTGTTGAAAACGTCGATTGTCTCTCCCGCCAGCATCGCCTTGGTGAACTTGAAGTAGGCCATATCCGGACGGCCCCATGGGCCATAAACCGTGAAGAAACGCAGCCCCGTAGCCGACAGACCGTATAAGTGCGCGTACGTATGCGCCATCAACTCATTCGAGCGCTTCGTCGCCGCGTAAAGGCTGACGGGGTGGTCCGTGCTGGAGCGATCTTCGGCAAAGGGAACAGCCGAGTTTGCACCGTACACCGAACTCGACGAGGCATAAACGAGGTGCTTCACCTCTTGATGCCGGCACCCTTCGAGGATCGAGAGGAAGCCTACGAGGTTGCTGTCGATGTAGGCTTCCGGATTATCGATTGAATAACGCACGCCTGCTTGCGCGCCCAGATGCACGACGCGATCGGGCCGTACGTCGGCAAATAGCGCTTTCATGCTAGCGCGATCGGCGAAATCAGCGCGAACGAAGCGAAAGCCTGGTTGATCTTGAAGGACTGCGAGCCGCGCCTCTTTCAACTTGACGTCATAATAGGCATTGAGATTATCGACCCCGGCCACGCTTTCGCCGCGCGCCAGCAACGCCCTGGCAGTGTGAAAGCCGATGAAACCAGCGGCGCCCGTCACAAGAATGGTCATGCGTCACCCGGCAATTTGATGGATCGGCTTGCCCGCAAGCCAGGCTTCGATGGCAGCGACGGTACCGCCATAGAACATGCGATAGGTCTCTTCGGTCACATACCCCAGATGCGGCGTGAGGAGTGCGCGCGGCTCCTTACGCAAGGGGTGTTCCCATGGCAATGGCTCTTCCTCGTAGACGTCGAGAGCAGCGGCCGCGATCCGGTTTTCGCGCAACGCCGCCAACAGGGCATCGCCGTCGATGATCGGGCCGCGCGAGGTATTGATGATGGCCGCTGTGGGCTTCATTGCGCCAAGCTCCGCTGCGCCGACCATCCCACGCGTTCGATCCGACAAAACCGAATGGATCGAGATGAAATCCGAGCGCCGGAACAGCTCGTCCTTGGAAACCAGAGTTGCACCGCACTCGGCAGCCTTCTCCGCGGTTAGGTTTTGGCTCCAGGCGATCACCGTCATACCGAACGCACGCGCATAAGTCGAAAGCTGGCTGCCCAGTTTGCCTAGACCGAGGATGCCCAATGTCTTGCCCTTGAGATCCTGGCCAACCGTGGTTTGCCAACCGCCGGTCCGCATCGCCTGCGCCTCGAACGGGATATGCCGCGCGATCGACAGCATCAGGCCGAAGGCAAGCTCGGCCGTCGCGTGCCCGCCGCTCGGGGTGCCGCATACCATGACGCCCCCGGCGGTCGCAGCGGCAACGTCGATCGCCGCATTACGCAGGCCCGTCGTCACACACAGTTTCAGCTTTGGCAACCTGTGGATAAGTGCGGCGGGGAAAGGCGTGCGCTCACGCATCAGGCAAACGATCTCGAAACCGGCGAGCGCAGCGGCGGTCTGATCTTGGCTGTTAAAAGGCTGGCGGAAAACCTGTAGACGATGCAGCTTCGCCAAGTTGGTCCAATCGGCCATCGTCAGCGCCACGCCTTGATAGTCGTCCAGTATTGCGATGGAAGCCATGTTGCGGCCCTTGTCCTGGTCGTTTGCCGAATTCATTCCTATACTTGCACTATGCCGCGATCCGCTGCGCGGCAACACCGGGAAGTTGCATGGCTATCGGATTGATCGCGCTTGTACTGATCGTGGGCCTGGCCTTCCTGCCTGGACTTTGGGTCAAGGGCGTGCTGGATCGTCACGCCGTCGAGCGCGCAGACTTTCCCGGTACAGGAAGTCAATTGGCGCGCCACCTGCTCGACGAGATGAAATTGAACCACGTGAAGGTGGAGGAAACCCAGCTTGGCGATCATTACGACCCGCTGGAAAAGGTCGTGCGCCTATCTCCTGGTCACATGCACAAGAAGTCGCTGTCGGCGGTTGTGGTGGCCGCGCACGAGGTGGGTCACGCAATGCAGGATGCAACGGATTATGCGCCGTTGAAAGCGCGCACGAAACTGGCGGGGCAAGCGCACAAGGTGGAGATCCTCGGCTCGATCATCATGCTGCTATCGCCGGTGATGCTGGTGCTGATGAGAGCACCGGCCGCCGTCCTGGTTGAGCTGGCGCTCGGGATGATGGTGATGTCTTTCGCTGTTCTAATGCATGCCGTCACGTTGCCGGTCGAGTTCGATGCAAGCTTCAAGCGGGCTCTGCCGGTACTGAAAGCTGGCAACTACATCGCCGACAAGGATATGAGTTCTGCACGTCAGATCTTGCGGGCTGCCGCTTTTACGTACGTTGCCGCAGCCGCAATGAGCCTGCTCAACGTGGCGCGCTGGCTTCGAGTGCTGAGGATTTAGCACTGGCAGTTGAGAGCATTACACATGGCGGCGGCGGATAGATCTACGGCGGCAGCAACCGGACAAGGGGTCGTCGCCGTTCTGTTGTGGGCAGCATTGGCCGCTCTCACGACTTACGCCGGTGCGATCCCACCGTTCCAACTCGCCGCCATGACGTTCGCAATTGGAACACTCGTTGGCGTCGCCTATGCACGGCTGAATGGCGAGCGGCTCTTACCGGTTCTGCGCTCTGTTCCGGCAGGCGCGTGGGCGCTCGGCATTTATGGACTGCTGGTGTTCCATGGCTGCTACTTCCATGCCCTGCGGAATGCACCTGCGATCGAGGTGAGCCTGATCGTCTATTTGTGGCCGCTTCTGATCGTCCTGGCCTCGGGGCTCTTGCCCGTGCACCTTGGCGGCGAGCGTCTGCGATGGTGGCATGTCGCGGGAGCGTTGTTGGCATTCACCGGCACCACGATGATTCTTGTGGGTGCATCGGGGCGGCCAGACTTCAGCGGCAGTATCTCAGGCTACATTTCCGCAATCGCGGCAGCACTCGTGTGGTCCAGTTATTCGGTGGGTTCGCGGATTTACCGGGCGGTACCCAGTTCAGCGGTGGTTGGTAGTTGCGCTGCAACTGCGATCGGCTCGCTACTCCTCCATATTTCGCTCGAGCAGACGATCTGGCCGGCCGGCCTCTCAGCTTGGGCAGCGATCCTGGGATTAGGGCTCGGACCGGTAGGCCTTGCCTTCTATGTATGGGATCGGGGCATGAAGCACGGAAACCTCAAGCTCCTGGGCGCAATCGCTTACGCAACGCCGCTGCTGTCGACTATTTTATTAGCATTCCTCGGACGAGGTGAATTGACCAGCACCTTGTGGGTCGCGGCCATACTGGTGACGGCCGGCGCCCTTGTCGCCGCCGGTGATAGGCTGAAATAAGTTCAGGCGGCGCCTTTCGGCGCCGCCTGAATATTGACGTCGGATTTTCGCGTCACCAATATGTCGGCACGTTGTAGTGCTGGTGAACGCGGCTCTCCCAGGCCCGATCGCTCCACGACGTATCTTCGGTCATCGGCGCAGACTTGAGCTGGTCGGCGGTAATGCCGGTGATGTAGCCCTCGAGGCTAGTGTCATACTTCAACGCATTCCACGGTACCGGGTGAAAGTCCTGACCCATGCCCAGGAAACCGCCGAAACTCATTACAGCGTACGCGACCCGGCCCGACTGCCGGTCGATCATCAGGTGGTTGATCTCGCCAACCTTCTCGCGATCGTTCGACGCGTATACATTAGTGCCTTCAACCTGTTCGCTTGAAATCAAAGTGCCATATGGAGATTGGCTCGCCATGGTGCGTCCTCCTTCTGGGGTGACTCATTCGGGGCGTGGCTCCGGCTGGCAAGCTAAACTTCCCGAGCGCCAGAGCCACAATCCCGATACGGTCCCAACGCGCGATTGCGACCGCAAGTTCCTTCCCGGCACGAAATCAAGATTTGGCGTAGTCGGCCACACGCCGCATGAATCCCATGCATTTGTCGAGCTCAGCGACCTCCAGCCACTCGTTGGCAGTGTGCGCTTGCGCGATGTCGCCCGGGCCGCATACGACGGCTGGAACACCGCCCATTTGAAACAATCCCGCTTCGGTGCCGTAGGGCACGGCGAACGTTTCATTCTGCCCGGCAAGCTTCTGGCAGAGTGTGACAACTTCGGAGCCCGCCTCCGCACCAAATGGTGGCACGTTGCCAGTCTGCCGCACGACGATGTCTGCTTCCGGCGCGATAGCTTTCATGGCGGGCACCAAGCGAGCGGCAGCGGCCTTGATGCGCGCCTCCCACGGCTTCAGGTCCAAGCCTGGCATGGCGCGGATCTCCCAGCCGATCCAGCACGATCCCGGAACGATATTACTCGATGTGCCACCGTGCACCTGCGTTACCGTCAGCGTGTGCCAAGGCGGGTCGAAGCGGGGGTTCTGCGGTAGTGCTTTGATATCGGCGGCCATGGTGTGCAATTCGACCAGCAGCGCGGTAGCGTTCGTCACCGCATTGACGCCGAGCGGTGCCTTGCTCGAATGGACCGGATGGCCGGTCAACTCGATGCGATAGCGAGCCCCACCCTTATGCGCATCGACCACGGTCATGTTGGTGGGCTCGCCGACGAACATGAGGCGGGGCTTGGTCAGCCGGTCGCCCATCTCCGCGATCATCGGCCGAACGCCGGTGCAGCCGACCTCTTCATCGTAAGAAAAGACGATGTGAACCGGCATCGCCAGCTTGTGCTGCTTGAACATCGGCACGGCCGCCAGAACGCAGGCGAGATAGCCTTTCATATCGCAGGTGCCACGACCATACAGCTTGCCATCGAGCTCGACCATCGTGAACGGATCGCGATCCCACGCCTGATCGGCGACCGGCACGACGTCCATATGGCCCGACAAACCGATGCCGGGCACATCGGCTGGGCCGATGGTCGCGAACAAACTGGTATGGATGCCATTCGGATCGGGCACCATATGGCTCTCGACGCCGTGGCTCGCCAGATAATCGCGAATGAATTCCGCCATCGGAATGTTGGTTTTCACGCTCGTCGTGTCGAACGCGACCAGACGGCCAAGCATTTCTTTGGCGGTAAAGGACTGCGGCGTCATGATGCTCTTTCAGTTCAAACGGCGTTGCCCGAATGGGCTGTCGAGAGAAAATGCCGGAATGGCGATATCGAACAGTTTGCCACTTTGATCGGCCATTTGGTAGCTACCGGACATGATGCCGGATGGCGTGCGTAGCGGGCATCCTGACGTGTAGCGGAAGCTTTCGCCAGCGGCGATCTGCGGCGTTTGCCCGATCACACCGGGGCCACGAACTTCCTCGCGATGCCCGCGTGTATCGGTGATCTGCCAAACGCGGCTACGCAGATGCATCGTCTCGCTGCCCTCGTTGGTGATTTCGACCGTATAGGTCCAGAAATAATAGTTCTCTTCCGGCGTGGACTGCTCGGACTTGAACTCTGGGCTGACGCGAACGCGGATGCCGCGTGTGACTGATTCATACATAGGATGCGCTCATCAACAAACACTCGGCAGCAGAAATCTTTATTGGAATGCGGCGCCACGACTCTATGGCACGACGCGTTCGGGTCAAGCGTGATCGGTGAAGTATCTCTGCTCCTCCCGATCCGGCTGGCCGCCTCAATCCGATCTCAGTAGCTGCGTGGCATGCCGAGCACGTGCTGGGCAACGTAGGCGAGCACCATGTTGGTCGAGATCGGCGCGGTTTGATATAGCCGCGTCTCGCGCCACTTACGCTCGATGCCATACTCGCGTGCGTAGGCGAAACCACCGAACGTCTGCATGCAGGCTTCGGCGGCTTTCCATGCAGCGTCGGCGGCGAGCATCTTGCCCATGTTGGCATCCGCGCCGCAATCGCGTCCGGCGTCGAACAGGGCGGCGGCCTTACCAACCATCAGATCAGCTGCAAGGTAATCCGCATAGGCGCGCGCGATGGGAAATTGGACGCCCTGATTCTGTCCGATCGGCCGGCCGAATACGACGCGCTCCCTGGCATACTCCGTCGCGCGCCGCGTGAAGTAGCGAGCGTCGCCCAAACACTCTGCCGCGATGAGGATGCGCTCGGCGTTCATGCTGTCGACGATGTACTTGAAGCCCTGCCCTTCGACGCCGATCAGGTTCTCGACGGGTACTTCGAGATTGTCGATGAACACCTCGCAGGTGTTGTGATTGATCATCGCGTCGATCTTCTTCATCTCGATCCCGCGGCCCTTGGCCTCGCGCAGATCGACAATGAACACCGACAAGCCGTCGGAGCGCTTGCGCACTTGCTCGACCGGCGTCGTGCGCGCCAGCAGCAGCATCAGGTCCGAGTGCATGACACGGCTGGTCCACACCTTCTGACCGTTGACGACGTAGCGGTCGTTGCCCTTCTTCTCGGCGCGGGTCTTGAGTTGGGTCGTGTCGCTGCCGGTGGTCGGCTCAGTGACGCCGAACGCTTGCAGGCGCAGAGAACCGTCGGCGATGCCCGGCAAATACTTCGCCTTCTGCCCGGCGTTGCCATGTTTGAGCACGGTGCCCATCGTATACATCTGCGCGTGGCAGGCGGCAGCGTTACAGCCCTCGGCGTGGATCGTCTCCAGGATTGCCACTGCCGCGCTCAACGGCAAACCAGCGCCGCCAAACTCCTCCGGGATCAGCGCGCCGAGGTAGCCAGCTTCCGTCAACGCATCGACGAACGCGGTCGGGTAGGCGTCCTCGTGATCAAGCTTCATCCAGTAGGCGTTAGGGAAACCGTCACACACGCGTTTTACGCCGTCGCGGATTTCCGTCCACTGCGGTTCGAGCGGCATGGTCAGAGGCTGGGACATTGGACTTGCTCGCGGGCTGCCGGCAATCAAGCCGCAGCCTTATAATGAGCGCGCCGGTTGGTCCACCGTTGGCTGCGCAATTCAGCCCGGCGCGGCCGGAGACGGTGCGCTTTGCCGCACTGACGACTGCGCCTCGCGACTGCGCACACGAGCGATTGACCGCCACAGCACGAGGCCCGCATCACGCACCGGGTGCAGCAAACTGCCCGTAAGCGTGTGCACTTCGGCGGTAGAATGCTCGACGCCAAATGTAAGTGTCTCGCGCTTTTTCGACGGCAGATGCAGCGTGCCGAACAACCAGTCCCACACCGACAATGTACTGCCGAGGTTCTTGTTGAAATGGATCGGGTTCATGGAATGATGGATCTGGTGATGCGCCGGACTGACGATCACGTGTCCCCAGAACCCCGTGAAAGCGATCCACAGATGGGTGTGCTGGAGGTGGACCAGCAGATACATGAACGCCAGAAAAATCGCGTTCTGATCGAAAAGCTTGAATTCCTGCGGGCCGTTGCCGAGCAGGTAGTGCGCGACGCCATCTCCCGTACCCATAAATAGCGCCAGAATATTTGTGAACTTGACGCCGTCGATCGGGTGCAACCGCGCGTTGGTCAACGGCGACAGGATTTCGGCTGTGTGATGGACCTTGTGGAATTCCCAGAAGAACGGAATGGCATGACTGGTATAGTGGTCGAACCAATAGCCAATGTCATAGGCCAGAAAGACCACGATCGTCAGGATCACACTCGACCAGAAAACCGATAAACCGGTTGCGGGCATTGCCCCGAATGCATTGGTCAGACCGTTCGCCGCTGCATTGCTGACAAAATGCATCGACATCAGTGCCCAACCGAACAGCAAGCCGCTGCAGCCGGTGTTGAAAACAAGGAATAGGACGTCGGCCCGGGTCGAGGCGCTGCGATACAGCCTGCGCGGAAACAAGGCTCTACGTATCACTCTCCAAGATACGGGCCGCTTCGCAAACCAGCGCGTTCTGGTGGTGTGAGCGGCCGCAATGAGCAGCGCCAACGACAGCGACCAAACAGATACTGTGCTGCTGGGCGACGCAAACAAACCAAATATCTTATCGAAAACGTTCAAGCCGGCCTGTGCGAAGGACTCGATAATTGGCGCAAGTTCCATGAAAAGCGTGCTCCGGCGACGGCTCAATCAGCGCTGATTTTAACCGGAGTGCCTTAACGGCGCGCTAAGACCTAGTCGCTGCACCGGCCTGAACGCGCCCGATTTCCCAGCCGATCAGTGCTTTCTTGCGCGTCAGGCCCCAATGATAACCGCCGAGGCTGCCATCGCCACGTAGCACGCGGTGGCAAGGCACGACGAACGAGATCGGGTTGCGGCCGACCGCGGAGCCAACCGCGCGCGAGGCACCGGGCTTACCGACATGGCGCGCGATATCGGCATAGCTGACCGCGCGCCCCATCGGGATCTTGAGCAGCGCTTCCCACACCCGCACCTCGAAATCGGTGCCGATCAGGATCAACCGCACCGGCTGTTCCGCCTGCCACAGCGCGGCATCGAAGATTCGCCGCGCGTGCGGCTCGGTTTGTTTCGGATCCTCGACGTAGATGGCACCTGGCCAACGGCCGGTCATGTCGGCGAGGGCTTCGGTGCGCGTCTGGTTCTTGTCTTCGTCGACGAAAGCGAGACCCGCCACGCCGCGATCCGTCGCCAGCACCAACACCTCACCGAACGGCGAGAAATGGAAGCCATAGATCATCCGCAGGCCTTCGCCGCGCCGCTTGAAATCGCCGGGCGTCATCGCCTCATGATCGACGAACAGATCATGCAGCCTGCTCGTACCGGACAAACCGACCTCATGTGCCGCGTCGAGCACGCTTGCGGAGTTGCCGAGTAGCAAACGCGCGTTATCGACGGTGATCGCCTGCACGAATTCCTTCGGCGACAAACCGCACCAGCGCTTGAACAGCTTCTGGCAATGCGCCGGCGACAACCCCACGTGACGCGATAGCTCGTCGAGATCGGGATGATCGGTCCAGTTCTCGGAGAGGTATCGTATGGCGCGGCGCACGAGATCATAGTCGCGCGTAGTAGCGTCCGGAAGCGGGACGGCCGGTTCGATGGCTCGGAGTGAGAGGTTGTTCAGCATGAGAGTTTCCGCCTGGTTCGTTGCGAGGCTGCACAAACGTTAGCGCACCGGGGCGGCGCGCGGCGACCCGATTCTTGCGGCAGCGTATCGCCCAAGACCGCCCGGTCGAACGGGCGACATGCACAAACATTGAGCGGGGGCGCAATTTCAGATAGACGCGGCTCAACGATTGGATACCGGGCCCGTACTCTGCATGAATGACGCTACCAGCACAATTGCGCCGCCGATGACGCCGCTCGCCCGCGAGATTGGGCGCCGTCGCACGTTTGCGATCATCTCCCATCCTGACGCTGGCAAAACCACGCTGACCGAGAAACTGCTGCTGTTTGGCGGCGCTATCCAGCTTGCCGGCCAGGTGAAAGCCAAGCGCGCCGATCGCAATACCCGGTCCGACTGGATGGCGATCGAACGTGCGCGCGGCATTTCGGTCGTGACCTCCGTGATGACGTTCGAATATCGCGACACCGTCTTCAACCTGCTCGACACACCCGGCCACGAAGATTTCTCCGACCACACCTACCGCACGCTCACTGCCGTCGACGCCGCGGTCATGGTGATCGACGCTGCCAAAGGTATCGAAGCGCGTACCCGCAAGCTATTCGAGATCTGCCGGCTGCGCGACATCCCGATCCTCACCTTCATCAACAAGATGGACCGCGAAATCCGCGAGCCGCTCGATCTCCTCGACGAGATCGAGAAAGTGCTCGCGCTCGACACGGCGCCGATGTTCTGGCCGATCGGCCGTGGCCGCGATTTTCGTGGCACTTACGATCTGACCACGCCGCGCATTCGCCAGATCGACAAGGATGCCGATGGCACGCCGGTATCGGGTCCGAGCGATCCCGCGATCGCGGCGTTGATGGAGGATGACGTCGCCGAGCGTTGGCGCGAAGAAGTCACGCTGGTGCAGGACGCGTGCGGCAAGTTCGATTTGAAAGCATTTCGCGAGGGCACGCTGACGCCGGTATTTTTCGGCAGCGCGCTGCGCAACTTCGGCGTCCGCGATTTGCTCGATGCGTTAGTCGCTCATGCGCCGCCGCCGCTGTCGCATCAGGCCTCGACCCGTATGGTCGAAGCCACCGAATCAAAGATGACCGGCGTGGTGTTCAAGATCCAGGCGAACATGGATCCCAATCACCGCGACCGCATCGCCTTCATGCGGGTGTGCTCCGGTAAGCTGACGCGCGGCATGAAGGCGAAACTCATGCGCACCGGCAAGATCATGGCACTGCAGTCGCCGCAGTTCTTCTTCGCGCAGGATCGCTCGATCGCCGACGAGGCCTACGCCGGCGATGTCGTCGGGCTACCGAACCACGGCACCTTGCGCATCGGCGACACGTTGACCGAGGGCGAGGATCTGTCGTTTCTCGGCATCCCGAGTTTCGCGCCTGAAATCCTGCGCCGCGTTCGCCTCGACGATGCGATCAAGGCGAAGAAGCTGCGCACCGCCTTGCAGGAAATGGCTGAGGAGGGCGTCGTGCAGCTGTTCTCGCCGGTCGATGGCAGCCAACCGATCATCGGCGTGATCGGCGCGTTGCAGCTCGACGTGTTGGCCGATCGTCTCGCCAACGAATATGGCTTGCCGATCGGGTTCGAGACGATCTCGTTCGAGACCGTGCGGTGGGTAGCGGCCGACGACGAAAAGCAGCTCGACACGTTCGCTGCGAAGAACCGTAACCAGATGGCGCTGGATCTCGACGGCGACTTGGTCTTCTTCGCACCTTCGACCTTCATGCTCAACTGGACCCAGGAGCGCTCGCCCGAAATCCGCTTTACCGACATCAAGACGAACTTGAAGTCGTGAGTGGTATGCGAACATCGCGCGTGACGCGTTCCAGATCTTGCGCTTTACTGACGGCAAGAAAAAATTACGCCGCTTCAGCGCAGGAAAAATGCCATGGCCGAGACCAGCACAGCCCCCAAGCAGACTTTTACCGTGAATCATTTGGAAGCGAGTTCGTTCGCCGAAGGTCTGCGTTCCTACGCCAAGTATCGCGATCTAGGTATTGCCGAGGCGACCAAGGGATTAGCCGTTGCGCAGGTGATAAAGTTTGTGCCACCGGCGACCGATGAAGTGCGCCAGATGCACCTCCACCACGTTCAGTTTCAAATGATCTACGTCCTCAAGGGCTGGATCAAGACCGAGATGGTAGGCCACGGCGTGCACACGATGAAGGCGGGTAGTTGCTGGATCCAGCCGCCGGGCATTCAACACATGGTGCACGATTATTCGGACGACTGCGAAGTGCTCGAGGTAGTCTTGCCAGCGGATTTCGAGACGGTAACGCTGCCCAAGGCTTGAAGCGTTCAGCCGCACGTTATCAAATCGATCGGCTCGAGAACGCCTGCGACAACTGCGGCTGTGATCAGCTTAGGCTCGCCTGTGCCGACGTAGCCTTGCTTTGCTGCCAGCTCGAACGTAGCGCGCGATGTCAGCGCGCGTGTACCGGCAGTCTTGTTATGTTTCTCGAGTTTGGCGGCGAGATTGACCGCATCTCCGATCACGGTCAATTCCAGCCGGTCGCCGTTGCCCAGAGTCGCGAAGACAACTGCACCGGCCGCCGCCGCGCCGTTCACGTCTAACGACAGGTCGTCGTTCTGTACGCGCAGGTTTTGCCGCCACTGGGTAGCCTCGTGCATGATCTCATCGAGGGCCCGCAAGGCATCGGCGGCGGCGGTGGTGGATGCTGTGACGGCGCCAAAGGTCATCATGACGCCATCGCCGAGGAACTTGTCGATGACGCCATTGTGCTTCTGCACGAGGGGCACGATGCGGGCGTGGAAGCTCGTCAAAATAGCGACTGTGCGACGCGGCGGCATTTTTGCCACCAGTCGCGTGAACCCGCGAATGTCGAGCATCACGATCGCCGCATCGCGCTCGACCGCGGCACCGGCTTCGACGAGTTCATTGGACCGCGTAATCGCCTCGGCGACACCGTCCGATAAAAAGCGGCGGATCTCGCGACCAGCCGCCTCCTCGCGCGTGGCGAGCACCAGCATCGCCTGCGCCCGTCTGACTCCAACCGCGAGTAAGCACGTTACCAGAAGCACTGTTAAAACCTTGTCCAACTCGGCGCCTATCAGCACGCGATTGCTCGTTAGATACGTTCCGAAGTTGCGTGTGATGACTTTGGTACCGTCGGCATCGATCACCGCCCACACCATCACCGTCCATCCGACAGCGACGGAGGCTCCGGTCAGCAACACATAACGATAATCAAAGCGCAGCCCACGCAGTGCGATAAAAACGAAAACGTAAATGAAAGTCGGTACCTTCAGCGAGAAGGCTGCAGGCTGCCCATAATCGATGTGAAAGAACCAGATCAACGTCATCAGTAGCGAGATATCGATCAGAATCGAGATGACCAGCAACCACCACGGAATGCGGCCGAAGTAGGCGATTGCCAACCGGGCCAGCGTGAACAAGGCGTATACCGTGAGTGCAACCGGCACCGGTGCGTAGATCGTCATTCCAGCGTCGGTCGGCCGCGGCGCGATGAAAAAGAGTGCGCCGAAGGTCAAAACCAGACCGAGTTGCACCCAGCCGATCAGCCGCTCACTTTCTTCTTCGCGGTCGCGGATGATGGCTTGAACACGCTCCGGCACCTGCGCTGGTTCTAGCCCGCCATTCAATCGCTCGATCAAAGCTGTCATGATCGACAATGTGCAACCTCCAACCGGACTCTCAGCCGTGCCAAACGCTACTAAGAAAACGGATCCGCGTCCCCGTCCAATCAACTTCGATCAAGTGCCCGTGCGCGCACTTTCCCAGCTGGAACGTGAACTGTGTTGCGGCAGTATGAGCTTTGCGGATAAGAACCCGTGCGATCAAGCCGGGGCCAAAGGAGCTTTACTATGAGCCGTCTCGTCTACATTCTGAACGGCCCCAACCTCAACCTGCTGGGCAAGCGGCAGCCACACATCTACGGGCACGAGACGTTGGCCGATGTCGAACGGGATTGCCGGGCACTGGCAGTGGAATTGAAACTCGAAATTAAGTTTCATCAAAGCAACCGCGAATACGAGATTATCGATTGGATCCACGAGGCGCGAGAAACGGCGGGCGCTATCGTGATAAACCCGGCCGCCTTTACGCATACGTCGGTGGCGATCCTCGATGCCTTGAACACCTTCGACGAACCGGTCATCGAGGTACACATCTCGAATGTCCACAGCCGCGAAACGTTCCGTCACCACTCCTACGTGTCGCTGCGTGCTAACGGCGTGATCGCCGGTTTCGGCACCCAGGGTTACATGCTGGCATTGCGCCGCGCCGCCCGCCTGATCGACGACAAAAAACTCTGAAATTCTGCCTAGCGACGCGCACCCCGAGCGTAGCGAAGCACGATTTCGGCGGCAGCTTCACTTGGCGTGCCAGCGGGCAACCGCATGCGCCCGGGTATGCCGGCGAGCGCCTGTAACTGCGCTTGACGGGTGGCCGTATCCGACAGCAATGGTGCGAGTGCTGCCGAAAGCTGCTGCCCGTTGCACTGTTTCTGAATGAACTCCGGAAACGCGTTGCCACCAGCCACGAGATTGGCCAGCACGATCGACGGCACGTTGACGAGAAACTTCAATGGCGCGGCGACGGGGTCGACGATATAGCCGACGACCATCGGCAACTGAGCCAAGCCTATCTCGAGTGTGACGGTGCCCGACGCGGCGAGCGCGGCGTGCGCCAGCTTGAAAGCGCGAAATTTGTCCTCCTCACCATCGAGGAGCGCCGGCCGGATGATCCAATTGCGTCCGGCTGCCTCGATCTTGTCGCGCACGTGCGCGATCGCCGGAATGACGACACGGGGCGTTAGTCCCATGCCCATCAACTGCGCGATGCAATCGCCGAACGGTTTCATCAGCCGCCCGACTTCGGACACACGGCTGCCGGGCAACACGACAAGCAGCGGTTCGTTCGGCCTAAGGGCCAACCTGGCTGCAAGCGGCGCAGGATCGAGCGCATCGATCCACGGCAACCGCTCGATCATCGGATGGCCGGTATACGTGCAGGGCGGCCCGCCGAGCTGCTCGTGAACCTGCGGCTCAAATGGCAGCAGTGCCATTACGTGATCGATGTAGCCCCGCATGCGACGCGCCCGGCCGGGCCGCCATGCCCACACACTTGGCGACACGTAATCGATGATCGGCACGCCCGGCATGCGTTTGCGAATACGCTTGGCGATCGGGTGCGTGAACTCCGGCGCGTCGATGATGACGGCCACGTCCGGCTCGAACGCTACGGCTGCGTCGACCGTCGCATAAACGCGAGCCACGATGCGCGGCAAACGCGGCAGGATCGACAGCGGCCCCATCACAGCGACGTCGGCCATGGGATAGAGCGAGCAGAGACCTTCGCCTTCCATTGCCTCGGCGCCGACGCCCGCATAGGTGATCTGATAGGGCACCCGAGCATTGAGAGCCGACATCAGCTTGGCACCGAGCGCATCGCCCGAGTGCTCGCCCGCGACGAGGAAAACTTTCAGCGGCCGCCGCTCACGCGTGCCGCTCATCGGGCTCGCCCCCGCCACTCGCCCTTGCTCTCGCCCACCGAGAGGCCGAGCGCTTCGGCGATAGGTCCCGCACGGTTCGCAGCATCGTGTCCGGTCGCGCCGGGCAACACAATGCCGGCAAGTCCTGCCTCGGCAGCATGCGCGACGATCGCATCGATGCCATCAGCCTCGATGCCGCTCGCCGAGACGGCAATAGCACCCCGCCGTTTTGAGCGCGCGGTTGCCCCCCATTGCCGAAGTGTTTTCACCCGGTCGAACATTGCCTCGATCCCTTCGCCGGTTTCGATGGCGATCACATGACCGCGCACCACGACGATGCCCGCGCTGGTGGCGAACTCGGCAAGCACCGTCATTGCCGCCGCAGCGAGGGCAATGTCACGCTGGACGCGCTTGTGCGGCATCACGCGATTGGCGAGGGAGAACGCTTGGCTCGCGCGAGCGGCGCGGCGGCCCGGTTGCGTTTCCAAGCCCGTGACGAAGAGGCCGCTGCGGTCTGCCTCGGCGATCACTTGCGCACGTTCGGCGACGAGCACGCGGCCGACTTCGACCACGATTCCGGCCAAGCCCATCTTGGCGGCAAGCTGCACCGTGCGTGGCCCGATCACCGGCATGTCGACGCGCAGTTCCTGATCGGGCTTTGGCCGTTTCACGAGGATGGCGCCGCAGGCCGCCGGAACTTGATCGAGCCGGGCCAGCATGCGGTCGGTGCCTTCGGCCGCCTCGACGGCGAGGATGCGTCCGTCGCGGATGACGACACCTTGCCCGGCATCGGCAAACCCCAACGCGTCGATGAGCGCGAACGCGCGGTTGGCATCGGCGGCCACGGTAGGTGCGGGGGCAATGCGGCCGAGCGTACCGCTCGCGACCAGCAGCTCCGGCGCCACGTCGGCGACGCCCTTCACATCGAATCCTTGCGCCTCGAAAAACCGCACGACATTGCGCAGCACATGATCGTCGCCGCCGCCCAGCAGCCGGATGATGGTCGGGATAGCCTTGATCAATCCCAAGTCGGGCCGCACTCTTCGGGGATTGGGCCGGGTCACGCTGCCGACGATGATCAGGTCGCGGCAGCCGGCTGACCTGAGGCTTGCGGACATGCGCCCGATGCCGCCCCAGTTGACCCAAGTGTGGGGAAAGCGCGCGACACCGGGGCCGGCCTCGCCTTCGATGGCGACGATGTGCACGGGACGGCCGCGCGTGATGGCGCTGTCGGCGATCTGCTCGGGTAGCCCGCCGCCGCCGGCCAGGATGCCGAGTGGAGCGAGCGATGGTGCCTGCTTCACGCCGCTAGCCGTCATGTCCATCGCGCGGCGTGCACACGGATCGCTTGCCACCGGCACGGATGAAGGCGACGATCTCTTGCACGATCGGGTGATCGCCGAACCCGGTAGCGACATCTTCGACGCGTTCTAGCAGCGTGCCCTCGTTGGCAAACATCAGGCGATACGCGCGGCGCAGACTGTGGATGTCGGCGCGTGCGAAGCCGCGGCGCTGCAAGCCGATGATGTTCAGTCCGGAGAGATACGCGCGATTGCCGAGCGCCATGCCATACGGGATCAAATCGTTCTCGAGCGCCGACATGCCGCCGAGAAAAGAGTGCGCGCCGACACGGGCGAACTGGATCACCGCTGCGCCGCCGCCGATGATTGCGTAGTCGCCGACCACGCAATGGCCAGCCAGCATAACGTTGTTGGAGAAAATCACGTTGTTGCCGACGCGGCAGTCGTGGCCGACGTGACTGTTGGCGAGAAACGCGCAGCCATCACCGACGGTAGTCATCGAACCGCCGCCTGCCGTGCCCGGGTTCATGGTCACGCCTTCGCGGATCGTGCAATCGGCACCGACCGCGAGCGAACACGGCTCGCCTTTGTATTTCAGATCCTGCGGCTGGTGCCCGATCGAGGCGAACGGGAAAATCCGCGTGCGCGCGCCGATCGTGGTTCGGCCAGCCACCGCAACATGGCTCAACAGCTCGCAACCATCGCCCAGTTCTACTTCGGCACCGACACTGCAGAAGGGCCCAATCTTTACGTCGGCGCCAAGCTTGGCGCCGTCTTCTACGATTGAACTCGGGTGAATGCGGCGGTCAGCCGCCCGTACCTGTTTGAGCATCTTGGTCCACGATCATGGCACTGATCTCAGCTTCCGCCACGACCACGCCGTTAACTTTCGCCTCGCCGGAGAAGCGCCAGGCACGCCCGCGACTGCGGATCTTCCGCACATGGTAGTGCAGTTGGTCACCTGGCAACACTGGTTTACGAAACTTAGCGTTGTCGATCGCCATGAAATACACGATCTGAGGCTTGTAGGTATCGCCTAAGCTATGCACGCACAATGCGCCAGCAGTCTGCGCCAAACCCTCGATGATGAGTACTCCCGGCATGACCGGGTAGCCCGGGAAATGGCCCTGGAAGAACGACTCGTTGATCGTCACGTTTTTCACGCCGACCGCCGTCACGTCGCGATCCATGTCGTACATACGATCAACGAGGAGAAACGGATAGCGGTGCGGCAGGAGCTTCATCACTCGATTGATGTCGGCCGTGGCAAGCTTGGGGGCGGCGGGTGCTGCATCGTTCATCGTATTGCTC
>JANOOW010000274.1:0-21619 GCA_031421555.1 Hyphomicrobiaceae bacterium
GAGGAGAACAAGTGGCCGGCGCCAACCTCCTGGGAAGATCTCAAGGATGTAAAGTTCAAGAAGAAGCTCGTCATCCCACCTCTGAACAATACCTATGGGTTGCACGCTGTGGTGATGATGGCGCGGGTGCGCGGCGGCGGCGAAGGCAATATCGAGCCCGGTTTCGAAGCCTTCAAGGAAGACGTAGGCCCCAACGTTCTCGCCTACGAGCCTTCGCCAGGGAAGATGACCGAATTGTTTCAGTCGAAGCAGGCGGTCATCGGCGTCTGGGGTTCGGGCCGCGCCAAGGCGCTCGGTGACCAAACGGGCTTCCCGATCGAGTTCATTTATCCAAAGGAAGGCGGTGTCGCGCTCGGCGTCGCCGCATGTCCAGTGGCCGACTCCAAGAACGACAAGGAAGCGCAGGCTTTCGTGCAGTATCTCGTGAGCCCCGAAGTGCAGGTAATCCTCGCCGCTGGTGCTGGGTTTGGCCCGACCAACCAGACAGTGAAGTTGGAGCCCGAACAGCAGAAGGGCATTCCATACGGCGATCAGGTCAAGACCCTAAAGTCAGTCGACTGGGAGGTCATCAATAAGGCGCGCGAAGAGTGGAACAAGCGCTGGACGCGCGAAATTGAGCGCTAGTCTTGAATGGGCAGGTGCGGCGGTTTTATCGATGCCGTTCTATCTCTAACCAATTACCTGCCGGGTCACCGTATGCCGTTCCTGGTGTTGGACAAGCTAACCAAAGATTATGACAAGGTCACAGTTGTCAGCGAGCTTTCACTAAGCGTCGAGCAAGGCGAATTCATCGCACTTCTCGGCCCTTCAGGTTGCGGCAAGACGACGACGCTGCAGATGCTCGCGGGCTTTGTCGAACCAACGTCGGGGGATATCCGCCTCGATGGACACAGTTTAGTTGCCGTCAAGCCGAGTGCACGAGCGCTCGGCATCGTTTTCCAGAGCTACGCTCTTTTTCCACACATGACGGCATCGCAAAACATTGCTTTCGGGCTGGAGATGCAAGGTGTTGGCCCCGGCGAGCGTGACCAACGGGTCCGCGAAGCGCTCGATCTCGTCGGGCTTAGCGCACTCGCCAATCGTTATCCGCGCCGCATGTCCGGTGGGCAGCAGCAGCGGGTTGCGCTGGCACGCGCGCTCGTCATCCGGCCGCGAATCCTGTTGCTTGATGAACCGCTTTCAAACCTCGATGCAAAGTTGCGCGAGGAAATGCAGATCGAGTTACGTCAGATCCAGCGTACACTTGGCACCACCACGATACTCGTCACGCACGACCAGAGTGAAGCCATGGCGCTGGCCGATCGTATCGTCGTGATGAACAAAGGGCGGGTCGAGCAGATCGGCCCACCTTTCGAAACCTATGAATGGCCAGCGTCAGCCTTTGTCGCCGAGTTCCTCGGCAAAACGAACCTAATCGACGCGACCTACGATCGCGCAACATCACAGGTTCGGATCGGCGGGGTCGCTTGGCCAGTGCAAGGGCTCGAAAGCACAGAAGTTAAAATCTCTGTGCGACCAGAGAAAGTAAGCTTCGTCGCGGCCACTGCGCCCAGTATCGAAGGCCGAATTAGAACGCGGATTTTTCAAGGCAATCACTGGCTTTATCAGGTCGATTCACTTGGCCGCACTCTGACCATCATCGAGCAGAATGACGGGAAGGAGAAGCCGAAGGAGGGGGATTTGGTCCACTTGCACTGGCTCGCGGACGATATGCGCGTACGGTCTCGCTTGGAAGCGCAGTCATGAGCCAGGTCGCCGCTTCGGTCCAGAAACCTGCTCCCTCTTCGCAGACTGCAAATTCACCGTCTCGCGTCCCGTACCTAATGGTAGCCCCTGCGCTTGCACTCTTCGCCGCGGTCGTACTCGTGCCCATCGTGATGACGTTCGCGCTCTCGTTTCACGATTGGGGTCAATACAAAGGCATTGAGCGCGTTTTCATTCTCAAGAATTGGCGAGAGGTGGTGACCGACGGCTACTTCTATGAAGTATTCGCACGCACGTTTCGCATGGCGGCTGTGGTGACCCTACTTGCGGTCATACTTGGCGTGCCGGAAGCTTTCATACTCAGCCGTATGAAGAGTCCTTGGCGGGCGATTTTCCTCGTCGTCGTTCTTGGACCGCTCCTGATTTCGGTGGTGGCGCGCACCCTAGGCTGGGCACTTCTGTTCGGAGGCACCACTGGTGTCGCCAATCAAATACTGATGAAACTTGGCGTTATCGCGGGCCCGCTGCCGTTCATGTTCACCGAGACCGGCGTCATCATAGCGCTAACGCATGTATTGTTGCCGTACATGATCCTTGCAGTTTGGGCAGCGCTGCAGCGGCTCGACCCGCAGGTTGTGAACGCCGCCGCGTCTCTCGGGGCGGGTCAGGCGACCATTCTGTCGAGAATCGTACTACCACAGATCGTCCCCGGTATTCTGGCCGGCGCGATCATCGTATTCGCGCTAGCCGCCAGCGCCTTCGCGACGCCAGCTATCATTGGGGGACGTCGCCTCAAGGTGGCGTCGACGGTGGCTTATGACGAATTTCTCAATTCGCTCAATTGGCCGCTTGGCGCGGCAGTCGCGGTACTTCTCTTCTTGGCACTCGCCCTGATTATCTGGGGTTCTAATCGCATCGTCGAGAAGCGCTACAGCGAGGTGTTTCATTGAACCGTAATGGCCCACTGGCGCTTATTTTTCACGCGCTGTTCGTAATTTTCACGCTGGCGCCCCTAGTGGTGGTGTGCCTAGTGGCCTTCACGCCTGAATCGTATTTGTCGATGCCGACCAACCATTTGTCGCTGCGCTGGTTTCGTGCGATCGCCGATTACCCTGAATTCGTGCGTGCCTTCTGGCAGAGCGTCTGGCTTGGCGCTGTATCGTCGGCAATAGCGGTTGCGTTCGCGGTGCCTACGGCGCTGGCTATGGCGCGTTATGAGTTTCGAGGCCGGGAAGCGATGATGACGCTGTTCCAGTCACCGCTGATGATCCCCCACGTTGTCCTAGGGATCGCCTTCCTCCGCTTCTTTACCGAGATCGGGCTCAGCGGAACCTTCCTTGGGCTGGTGATTGCCCATGTCGTCGTAATTTTTCCGTTCGCGATGCGTCTCACGCTTGCCTCGGCAACGGGCATGAACCAGGCCATTGAGCAGGCGGCGATTTCTCTCGGCGCCACCGATATCACCGTGCTCAAGCGCATCACGCTCCCTCTCGTACTGCCCGGGCTGGTGAGTGGCTGGGCACTCGCGTTCATCAATTCGTTCGACGAAGTGACGATGACCGTTTTTATTGCAACGCCCGGCACTGAAACCTTACCGGTTCGCATGTTTCTTTACATACAGGACAACATCGATCCGTTGGTTACATCGGTGTCGGCTTGCGTCATCGTCGTCACTGTTTTGGCGCTCGTCGTTCTAGACCGGTTATATGGTCTCGAGGCGCTGTTGATCGGACGCGAGCAGGCAGACCGCTGATGATGACATCAACCAAGACCTACGACGTGTCCGTTGTTGGCGGAGGGCTCGTCGGCTCGGCGATTGCACATGGCCTCGCCAAGGCTGGACAGCGGGTCGTGATACTCGACGAGGGCGACACGGCGGTCCGGGCCTCGCGCGGCAATTTCGCGCTCGTGTGGGTGCAGACCAAAGGCTTCGGCATGCCCGAATACGCATCCTGGACGGTAAAATCGTCAGAGGCGTGGAAGGCGTTTGCTGATGAGCTCCACGCCGAGACCGGTATCGATCTCCACTTCAATCGGCCTGGCGGATTTCACCTCTGTTTAGGAGCGGCTGAATTCGAAGCGCGCCGTCAACTTATCGCCCGCTTCCACAATCAGCGCGGCGGCTGCGGCTACCCGCTCGAAATGCAGAGCCGTGAAGAGATCGTGCGAGCACTGCCGGACATCGGCCCCGAGGTAGTCGGCGGCAGCTACTCGCCACTCGATGGACATGTCAATTCACTCAAGCTTTTCCGGGCGCTCCATGTGGCGCTATCCGCGCGCGGCGTCGACTATCTTCCGAACCACCCGGTAATGTCGATCACGCACCGGGCAGGCGCCTTCGAAATTGAAACGCCACATCGCCGTGTCAGTTCGAACAAGGTTGTGTTAGCCGCTGGAAATGCCAATCAGACACTGGCGCCTTTGGTCGGGCTGTACGCTCCCATGAAGCCGGAGCGCGGGCAAATTATAGTGACCGAGCGCGTGCAGCCGTTTCTCCATTATCCCGTCACGACCATTCGCCAGACTGATGAGGGTACAGTGATGATTGGCGACAGCCGGGAGGAAGGGACAGATCCGGCGGGCAGCAATACCGCGATCAATGCCGCTATGGCAAACCGCGCAATTCGCATGTTCCCCAAACTCGCGCGGTTGAATGTGGTTAGGACTTGGCGCGCAATCCGGGTGATGCCGCAAGATGGCTTCCCGATTTACGACCAGTCTGCGAGCCATCCCGGCGCGTTCATGGCCACTTGCCATTCGGGCGTCACGCTCGCGGCAGCGCATGCAAAATTGCTGGCACCGATGATCGCTGCCGGCGCACTCGATCAGGAGCAAGTTTCGGCATTTAGCGCCCGGAGGTTCGATGTTCAAGCGGTTGGGTGAGCCCGGCGCACAAGCTGTGACCATTACTGTCAATGGCCGGCAGTTGGTGGCGCGCGCGGGCGATACGGTCGCGGCGGCGCTAATAGCGCACGGTATCAATCACACGCGGACGACGCCGGTGACTGGCTCGCCTCGTGGGCCCTATTGCATGATGGGCGTCTGCTTCGACTGCTTGGTGACCATCGACGAAGCCGGCAACAAGCAAGCCTGCCTCATTGCCGTGCGCGACGGCATGACTGTGGAGACGCAACGCGGAAAGCGGAATGTAGACGCATGATGCCAGACGCTTTCAGCGATCGCTATGATGTGGTGGTGGTCGGCGCTGGCCCGGCCGGGCTCGCTGCTGGCGCCATGACGGCGCAAGCCGGGCTTGCGACGCTGATCGTCGACGAGAACCCCGGCCCGGGTGGCCAGATCCACCGGGCGATTACCACGACCCCGATTAAAGATCGGAAAATTTTCGGCGATGACTATTGGTGCGGTTCGGCCCTGGTCGATATCGTGCAGAAGTCGGGCGCGCACCTTCTCAATGCTGCAACAGTATGGAGCCTTGATCCCGATCTCGTCGTCGGTATTTCGCATCGCGGTGCTGCGCGGCTGATACAAGCTCAGCACGTCATTATCGCGACCGGCGCACTTGAGCGGCCATTCCCTATTCCCGGCTGGACGTTGCCCGGCGTGATGACGGTCGGTGGCGCTCAGACATTGTTAAAATCATCCGGACTTGCTCCAGCGGGACGCACGGTCATTGCCGGGACCGGGCCGCTGCTATGGCTTTATGCAGCGCAAGTGCTGCGACTTGGTGGTGTCGTTGACGCTATTCTGGATACGACGCCACGCATCAATTACCTAAAGGCAAGCAGATACGCGGCGGGCTTCCTGCTATCGCCGCTTCGGTCGAAGGGCCTGACGCTCGTGCGCGAGGTAATGGCAAAGGTCCAGGTTATAAGAGGCGTGACATCACTTCGGGCGGAGGGCGACACGGCCGTACGCCGCATCGTATTTAGGACAACCGGCGAGCGCGACCAGCACTTCGATGTCGACACTTTGCTTCTGCACCAGGGCGTGGTTCCCAACGTCAATTTGGCCATGTCTGCTGGCGTCGTACATGGGTGGGACCCCATTCAGCTGTGTTGGACGCCCGCGCTCGATGCTTTCGGCGGCTCAAGCGTGGCTGGTATAGCGATCGCAGGCGACGGCGCCGGGATCGCCGGAAGCCATGCTGCAGTCGAGCGTGGCCGCCTCGCCGCGCATGCTGCAATCCGAAAGCTCAGGGCCGACGCGCCGATCGAGAACGAACAGGGCCTTCGCCAGCGCCTGGCAAAACACGAGCTCGGCCGACGCTTTCTCGACATTCTCTTCCAGCCCGCACCCCAGTTTCGCGTGCCGGACAACGCGACGATCGTCTGTCGCTGCGAGGAAGTTACTGCCGGGCAGATTCGAGATACGGTCGCACTGGGTTGCGAAGGGCCGAACCAGTTGAAGGCGTTCCTGCGCGCTGGCATGGGACCATGTCAGGGCCGGCTCTGTGGACTGACGGTAACCGAGCTGATTGCGAGTGAGCGTAATCTGTCGCCGGCCGAGGTCGGCTACTACCGGCTGAGGCCGCCTGTCAAACCGATCGCTCTGGCTGAACTTGCTGGCGTTCCTACAAACGATGACGCGATGAAGGCGGTTGTCCGGCCATGACCGGACCTAACACAGCGGCCGCGCGCCACGCCGATGTGATCCTGATCGGCGCTGGCATTCATGGCTGCTCGACGGCTCTTCATCTCGCGCGGCGCGGCCTCTGCGTAATTGTGATCGAGAAGGACTACGCTGGACGGCATTCATCGGGCGTCAATGCTGGCGGCGTGCGCCAGCTCGCACGGCATGTCGCCGAGATTCCGCTGTCGATCGCGTCGATGGAAATGTGGGAGCGCATTGCGAGCATTGTCGACGACGACTGTGGATTCGAGGCGCATGGTCAAGTGCTTGTTGCGGAGACGGCGCAGGAACTCGCCGGGTTTGCCGAGCGCGTAGCGGATCTTAGAGCACGCGGCTTTACTCATGAGGAGTTGATTGACGCGAAGGAATTGAAGCGACTGGTTCCGGCCGTCTCGGACTCGTGCCCCGGTGGGATCGTATCGCGCCGCGACGGTGCGGCAGACCCGTTTCGCACCACGCAGGCGTTTCGGAAAGCGGCGGCGAAGGCCGGTGCAAAATTTCACCAAGGCGTCGCCGTAACAGGGTTGCGGCGCGATGGAACACTGTGGCGGATCGAGACGACAGCCGGCGTTTTCGAAGCACCCAAGGTAGTCAACGCAGCTGGTGCATGGGCCGACAGAATCGCTGCCGCAGTGGGCGAGCCCGTGCCAATGGAGGTGATTGCACCGATGCTGATGATCACAAGCCGCGTGCCGGCTTTCATAAGGCCCGTCGTAATTCTGCGGTCTCGCAAGCTCTCATTCAAGCAGTTCCCGAACGGCACGGTGATGATCGGAGGTGGACATTGTGGGCGGCCGATACGCGACGATAACCTAAGCATCCTTGATTGGGCCAAGCTCCGAGATAGCGCCCGCACGGTTTGGGAATTATTTCCCGTGATGCGGCGCGCGGACATCGTGCGTGCCTGGGCCGGCATCGAGGCGCGTATGCCCGACGACATTCCAGTGATCGGACCGAGCCGCACGAGTGAGGGATTGTTCCACCAATTCGGATTTTCGGCGCACGGATTTCAACTCGGGCCGGCCACCGGTGCGACCGTCGCGGAACTCGTCGTCTCGGGCCAGACGAACATGCCAATCGCGGCATTCGATATTGGCCGATTTGTCGAGTTCAGGGACCGGGTAGCTCTCTGATCTGCATCAACCTGGCGAGCGGCCATGCACATAGTTGGAATGATCAATCGGTCATCGTCATTCAGGCCGACTTGACAAGGCATTCCCCATTTCGATTTGCTTGCGACGACGCCGCCGGACGTTTTCTAGCATTGCCGCTAGGCCACCGGGGTACGTCCGCATCATCACAATCACGATGGCCGAGAAAACTACCATACTCCACTCGCCCCAGTCCGTCAGATACGCTGTGAGGAAATGGATACCCGGTGTGGCCAGGACGGGACCGATCAACGTACCCATGCCGCCGATCACCACCATGATGATAATCTTCGCCATCTCGCTAAAGTCGACGATCGATGGCGTCAAAGTGAGCACGTAGTGGGCGTTGAGAACGCCGGCCAGCCCCGCCATTGCGCTCGATACCACGAACGCGAACAGCTTCACTCGCGTGGTGTCGACGCCGAGCGATGCCGCCCGCATCTGGTCGTCCTTGACCGCGCGCATGAAGTAACCGACCGGCGACTTCAAGATCACATGCATGAGCAGCAGGCACAGCCCGGCGACCACTGTGAAGGTGTAATAATAGACCACTGGTCTGACATGGCCGTAAAGGGAGGGCACGCTGAGGCCAAGATCGCCGCGGGTGAAATCATATGCCGCGGTTAGCAAGATGCGAAACGTTTCCGCGAAGGCCCAAGTCGCAATCGACAAGTAGATCGCACGCATCCGGAGCACTAGAATGCCGATGATGAAACCGGCGATCCCGGCGGCTACGATCCCGGCTGGCAAGCTCACCCACAGCGGCACCTTCAGGTGGTAGATCAGCAGGCCGGAGGTGTACCCGCCGACGGCTGCGAAAGCATGATGGGCGAGCGAAAACTGTCCAGTGAAGCCGGCCAGCAGATTCCAGCTCGCAGCCATGATCACATAGTAGGCGCCGATCGCCATCACATGCACGATATACTCGCCGGCGAACAACGGTAGTGCCGCCACCGGCAGAGCTGCCAGGATCGTCACCAGCGCCACTCGTCGCCAGTCGACGAACGCGCCCCAGTTGGAAGTCAGCCCAATAGACATTCCTGCACCAGCTTGCGCACGCGCGCGTTGTCGAACTCGCGCCCTGGGCCTTCGGCTTTCACCTGCCCCAGGTTGAGAAGATAGAGATGGTCGGCAAGCGGCAACGCCTGCTCGACGTTCTGCTCGACCAGCAGGATGGCGGCGCCGGTCGCCTGCCGTGCCGTCGCGAGGATGCCGTAGACTTGGGCGACGAGATTGGGCGCGAGGCCGACCGTTGGCTCGTCGATCAGCAACAAGCGCGGGCCGGTCATCAATTCGCGCGCGACAGACAGCATACGGCCCTGGCCGCCCGAGAGCGAACCGGCTTTCTCGTGACGCTTGTCAGTCAGCGCTGGAAAAGTCGCGTAGACCTGCTCGAGCTGGCGCTGCATGCGGGCCTTATCGCGACGAAACACCCAGGCACCCATAGCCAGGTTCTCTTCGACGGTGAGAAACGGGAAACTGTTGATGTCCTGCGTTACGTAGCTGATGCCCGCAACTTTCAGTTCGCTCGGCTTGGCGCCAGTCACGTCTCGGCCCTCGAATGAGACCGTTCCCATATGTGGTTTCAGGAAGCCAAAAATCGAGCGCAGCAGCGTCGACTTGCCCGCGCCATTAGGGCCGATGACCAGCGTGATCTCGTTGGCTCGTGCCGTGATCGATAACCCGCGCAGAATGTCCACTCCGGGCACGTAGCCGGCGTGAATGCCTTCGGTCGTCAAGATCGCGCCTGCGCTCATGCCGCAGTCCGTCCGAGATAGGCCGTGATCACCTCCTCGCGGGCGGCGACTTCGTCCAAAGTCCCTTCGGCCGCCACCTGCCCCGCGATCATCACCGTCACGATCGGGCACATGCGGCGGATGATCTCCATCTCATGGCTGACAATCAGAAAGGTAATGCCGCGTGTCCGGTTCTCGTGGCAGATCAAATCGATCAGCGTATCCTTGACAACAGGGTTGATGCCGGCGAACGGCTCGTCGAGCACGTACACTGTCAGATGCGGGATCATGAAACCGGCGCAGGCCTGCAGCAACATGCGCTGGCCACCTGACAGCGCACCGGCGGCTGCGTCGGCGAGCGGTTCGAGGGTCGAAAGCCGCAACAGCTCGCGGGCGCGTGCCATCCCGGCGGCCGTACTCTCTTTTGAGCCGCTGGCGAACCACGGAATCATCAAATTCTCGATGGTGGTGAGATTGGCGAACACGCGCGCCATTTGGAATGAGCGCACGAGGCCGGCGTCGGTGATGCGGTGCGGCTCTTGTCCGGTGATGTCCCGATCGCCGAGCTTCACGGTGCCGGCGTCCGGCGCCTCGACGCCGGTCACCAGATTGACAAACGTTGTTTTGCCAGCGCCGGTCGGGCCGATGAGGCCGCGCATCTCGCCGGGATTAAGCAGCATCCCGACGCCGTTGTTGGCGACGAGGCCGCCGTAGCGCTTGACGAGCCCTTCGGCGACGAGCACCGGCGATGTCGCAGCAGTCGCCATCATGCCTCGCGTCCCTTCTCGCCGAACAGGCCATTCGGCTTGACCAGCAACACCAGAAGGACCAGTAAGAATCCGTAGGCGTTCTGGTACGGCGACGAGATGAACGAGGTGCCGAGACTTTCGACCAAACCCAACAACAATCCACCAATCAGGGCGCCGGGTATTGAGCCGAGCCCGCCAATCACAATTATCTCGAAGCCCTTCACCGTCGTCACCGCGCCATTGGTCGGGTACACCATGAACAGCGGTGCCAACAGCGCACCGGCGAGACCCGCCATCGCGACGCCGATGGCAAAAGCCGTGGCATCGAGCCTAAACACATCAACGCCTGCTGTCTGTGCCGCGATGCGGTTCTGCGCTGTCGCGCGCAGTGCCAACCCGACCCAGGTCTTCTTGATGACCAGCCAGAACAGACCGAGCGCCACCACAGCGCAGAGCGATGCGGCGACGCGTGCGCCCTCTTGCGGCAAGGGACCGAGCCAAACAATCGGCAGATTGGTTTCGGGGCGGTACTGGTTGGGCCCGCCAAGCGCTACCGCCAGCGAGCGCAACAGCAACAACAACGCGATCGTCACCACGGTCGCGTAGTCGTCGCGGCGCTGCATCGGCCGGGCATACATCGGCTTGATCAGGATCGGCTCGATTATGTAGCCGGCTAAAAAAGTTCCGGCGGTCGAAATGATCACGGCCAGCCACCAGTAGTTCGGGCCGAGCAAAAAATGCACGGCAACAAACTGGATGTAACTGCCGATCATATAGAACTCGCCCATCGCCCAGTTGATGGTCTTCACGATCGAATAAATGAAGGTAATGCCGAGCGCCATCAGAGCGTAAAGTACGCCCACCATCAGGCCGGAGATCGTGGTCTGGATCAACAGCTCGGTCGTATACATCATGGGCCATTCCGGAAGCCTACCCTCGCCATCGGCGGCGAGGAGCGTGCGCGGTACTATTTGCCGGGGGCGTAGGAGATTTCGGCATCGCCGACCGCTTGGTCTTTGGCGGTGTAGGTCAAAATCATCATCGGCGGCGCCCAGTTGTGCCACAGCACACCCTCGGCCTTCGGGAACGTGACCGGCACTGCCGACCAGCCGGTGAACGAGCCGGTCTCCAGTACTTCGATCATCGCCTTGGGGTCAGTGGACTTCGCTTTCTCAATGGCCTGCGCGAACACCAGCGCATTGCCGAAAGCGTTGAGCGCGCCGTAGACCGGCGGCTCGTTGTATTTTTCCTTGTACTTCTTTGCGAGCCACTGGCCGGGCTCCGACAGCTCCGACTTCGGCGAGTAGAATGCAACGAAGCTAACGCCCTTCCATTTATCGCCGTGGATCTGCCAAAACTGCGCCCTCGCCGGTGCATCGTATGACGTAACCATCTTGGCATCTGGCAACAGACCAACGGTGTTGGCCTGCTGGATCATCAGCTCGAGTGGCTGGCCAACGCCGATGTTGACGATCACGTCGGGCTTGAATGCCTTCACCTGCAATAATTGCGGCAGGAGATCGGTCGTCGTGCGATCGAACATGATCTTGAGCGTTTCGATGCCACCGGCTTCCTTCGCCTGCTTCTCCGTCTCACTGGCCAATCCAATGCCATAGTCAGTGGTCTCGCCGACAATGGCGACACGCTTCCAATTGTTCTTCTTGATCCAGCCCATCCAGGTGGCGACGCGTGGCGGATCGACGGCATGCGTGCGGAATGCGATCGGATAGCGCTTGGCGGTCACGTCGCCAGCGCCGGTCTGAGTGCCCATGGTTGGCACGCCCATTTCCTTTGCCACCTCGTTGACGGCGATATTGACCCCGGAATGCACAAAGCCGAACACCGCGACTGCCTTCTCTTGCGTGACGAGACGGCGATAGGCCGCGACACCCTGCTCGTTCTTACCGGCGCTGTCCTGCACGGAAAGCACAACCTTGCGGCCGAGGATGCCACCCTTCTCGTTGAGGTATTCAGCGCCCAGCTCCGCGCCGCGCTTGACCAGCTGGCCGAGTGCGGTTTCGCCCGGGGGCGACAACGGCGCGATCACGCCGAGGACTACAGGATCTTGAGCCATAACTGTTTGGCCAGCGACACAAACCAGAGCCGCCGACGCGGCGACCGTTGCCATCAAAGTGCGTCTGTTCATGCGTCCCACTCCCTAGCGATTGACGGTTCGCCGAGGAAGACTTGTCAATGCCTGCCTCACGCGGCAGTGATGTTGCGGTGCTTTTAAGCGTCTGTCCACGGGTTTGCATCAAACGGCACGGGCTGCGAGTTTGGCGCGCAACTGCTGCATGGCTGCAAACACAGCGTCGAAATCGCGGACATGAAAACCTTTCGCCAGCTCGCCGCTGACGACCGACAGTTCATCATGCAGCCGACCGCTGTAGTGGGCCCGACCCTGCGGATCGACGACGAGCCCGTCCGCGTCCTCATGGGCCACGTTCCAACGGATTGCGGCCTCGCGCGTCATCCCTGCCGGCAGGTCAAGCGTCATATGCCCGGCGGTGACCCGCACCGGGTATCCCCCCGGCAAACCCTCGGGTCCAGGCGCGTGGCCATTCCACTCGCGTCGATGAGCGAGCGCTAGCAATAACGGCGCTGCCGCCGCGCCCGAAATGTCGATCACCGGTTCTGGTGTCAACTGCACGCCACGAAACGTGCTGTAGACATCAGAGACCTCAACATCATCAAGCCAGACGCGCGCGCCAGCGCCTTGACGGTCGGCCGGCAATCGCCGCCACGCCGCGAGGTTTTGATAATGCGCCAGCACTTTCAATTCGCGAGATTGCGCATGCGGAAGCGCACCACCGAACGCATGCGCCAAAATTTGGATATTCCCGATACCACAGGTAATCGGTAGGCCCATCGCAGCAATCAAGCTGTTGGCTACATCGGGAAAGCACGCATTTATGAAATGCACGCCCGGCAGCGCTTCAACGGACGCGCGCGCTACTCGCGCCGACAGCATTGCCTGGAAAACCGCCGACGCACTCAAGCCGCCTGCCGCAACCAATTTCGACCAGGCATTGCCCTGCCCCGAAATCACCGAGCCCGGCTGCAGAGAAGCCGCCTGCAGTATGACTGACGGGCGCAAATTCGACAGCAACCCCGCAACTTTGTCCGGCGAGTTCAGGTCAGCGACATGAGCATCGATGGTTATTGGCCGGGCGAACATGTGCGCGCGCGCCCGGCTTGCGGTTTCCAGCCATGCTAACCGCTGAGCGTTGCGACCCGCAACAGCAATGCGCGTTGGCGTCTGCGCGGTCGCCGCCAGATCAAATAGGATGCGTGCCGCGAACGCACCGCTGCCGGTGATCAGAATATCGGTCGTCTCGTTCATTGCCCGCTCCGTCATTCGCCGCCGACCAGTTTACACGATACGCAACGCTGGTGCACACTCCGCGGCATGGAGCGGCGTGGATCGAGGATGTTGGGTGATAGGCAGTACGACGTCTGCATCATCGGTGGCGGACTGGTCGGATTATTCAGTGCCCTGTTTTTGGTTCAGCGCGACCGCAGTGTGGTACTTCTCGAGATGGGCGAATGCGGCCGCGAGGCAAGTCGCCTCAACTTCGGCAACTTGCGACTGCAGGGGCGAAATCCTGCAGAGTACCCGCTGGCGCTGTCCGCGCACGATTTATGGGAGCGCTTCGAAGCGGTCACCGGTGAAAATTGCGCGATCGAACGTTGCGGTCAGGCCTACATCGCTCTCGCGCCCGATCAGCATGCGCGTCTGGAGCGGATCGCAGCGCAAGCAAACGCCGCCGGTATCAACGTCAATTTGCTTGACGATGATGCCGTCCGGCGCCGGTGGCCGGCACTGGCGCCACTAGTTTCGGCCGCCACCTGGTCGCCCCGCGATGCGGTCGCAGAGCCACCCGCGGCAACCGCTGCCTTGATCCGCGCCGTGCGTCGCGCCGGCGTCGTCATCCGCGAAGGCACAACCGTTGTCTCGATCGAGCGCACGCCGGCGGGTGTCGAGGTGAGAGCGAAGGATGGCCGCTCGATCACCGGCCGCCACGTCGTAAATGCTGCTGGCGCTTGGGCCGGCCGGCTGGCTGCCGCACTCGGCGAGCCGGTACCGATGGTTGCGGCCGGCCCGCAACTGGTCCTCACATCGCAGGCGGCAAGTCTCAACCTCCCCTCAATGCTTGCAGCAGATGGTTCGATCATTTTCCGTCAGCGCCCCGACGGTCGCATCCTGACCACCATGTTCCCGCGCCAGCCAGGCAATCTCGAAAACGGCATGCCGCCGATCAAGCCGGCGCAGATCGAGCGCACCTTGACGCGCCTTGCCGAGGTTGTTCCAGCGCTCGGCAACGTCACCGTCGAGCAGGCGTGGTCAGGCGTCGAAGGTTATCTGCCCGACATGCTACCGGTGCTATCGCCCAGCCGAACAACCGAGGGGGTCATTCACGCCTTCGGCTTCTCCGGGCACGGCTACCAGCTTTCCCCTGGCGTTGGCCGCGCCATCGCCGACCTCGTCACCAAAGAACGGGCTGGCGTGCCCATCGCCGCCTTCGACATCGCGCGCTTTAAGGGCGAGGTTGTTCCGGACGATCGGTTCAAGCGGGAGTTCGAGATGTCCGCAGTGGCGAGCGCGACCCGGAACGGTGGAACATGAACACGGCGCCACCAAAGAAAACCTACTACGGGGTATCGCTCGGAATCCTGATGCTCGAGACTTATTTCGAGCGCTTCAATGGCGATATCGGCAATGCCCGCACTTGGCCTTTCCCGATCCAGTACAAGATCGTAAAGGGGGCGAGCCCCGACCGCATCACCAATCTAACGACTACGGATTTCCTGCAGCCGTTCCTCGATGCCGCCGACGAGTTGATCGCTGGCGGCTGCGATGGCATCACCACCACTTGCGGTTTCCTCGCCCTCTATCAACGCGAGTTGTCCGAACATTGCGCGGTGCCCGTTGCAACCAGCGCCCTGCTACAAGTGCCGTTGGTGGCGCGCATCCTACCGAAGGCCAAGCGCCCCGCGATCATAACCTTTTCGGCTGAAAGTCTAACCACGAGGCACCTGACGAGCGTGGGCGTGGATCCCACGACGCCGGTAATCGGCATGCCGCCGTCATCCGAGTTCCAACGCTCGATCCGCGCCGGCGACACTTCGGTCTCGATCGACACGCTGCGAGCTGAAGTTCTCGACGTGGTAAGCCGTGCGGTACGAGATGATCCGACGATCGGCGGGCTCGTGCTCGAATGCACCAATCTGACACCCTACTCGGCCGACCTGCGCCGCACTCTGGGCCTGCCGATCTTCGATGTTGTGAGCCTCGTACACTGGTTCCATCGCAGCCTCAACCCGGAAGTATTTCCGCGGGACTGAGCATTGGAGGCATACCGGATCGCCGATTGACAGGCCTGCGCTCGACACGACACCCTTGGCCCGACCGATCGGCTCAGCCGCTGGAGTACACCACGATGACGAGCCCCATTATTATCGAAGTGTCCGACGGCCTCGCAACGCTGACGCTAAATAAGCCGTGGAAGCTCAACGCCTGGGATACGCCGATGCGATCGGAGATCTCGGACGTACTACGCGCGTGGAATAAGGACGCTCGTGTACGCGCCATCATCATGACTGGTGCTGGCGAGCGCGCTTTCTCAGCGGGCCAAGATCTCGACGAGACCGAGAAATTCCAATCTGGAGGCCAAGGAGCGACTTGGTTTTTGGGTTGGCGCGACTTCTACAATTCGATCCGCGACCTCGACAAACCGATCCTGGCCGCGCTCAATGGCGTGGCTGCCGGTTCAGCCTACCAGGCGGTGCTGTTGTGTGACTTGCGGATCGGGCACGCCGGTTCATTGCTTGGTCAGCCGGAAATAAACGCCGGCATTCCGAGCGTCACCGGTCCGATGCTGATGCTGCCGCGCATTGGCCTAGCGCGCACAACAGAGCTCACATTGTCCGGCCGAATGATGGAGGCATCTGAATCGCACAGCATCGGCCTGATCCAGCATTTGGTGCCAACTGCCGGCGACGTCATACCGAAGACCCGCGAAGTAGCCCGCATGCTCGCCGGCAAGCCGGCGATCGCCATGCGCCTCAATAAGCAGCGCTTGCGGCAAGTTACACAGGACGCCTTCGACGAAGCCTTCAAGAATGGCGGCGCCTATCAGGCCGAGGCTTTTGCTTCGGGCGAGCCGCAAACCGCCATGCGAGCCTTCTTTGCCGAGCGCACAAAGCGCCGTGCCGCGCGCGATGCCGTCAAGAAAAACTGATCCGATGCAGCACGACGTGACTGTCATTGGCGCGGGCATTGTCGGCGTATGCGCGGCTAGTTACCTGCAGCGCGCCGGCTGCAAGGTGCGCATCATCGATGCCGGTGCGCCCGGCATGAGCACCTCGTTCGGCAATGCCGGCGGCCTGTCGTCAGGCGCTTTCGTGCCGCTATCGTATCCCGGTATCATGGCCCAAGTGCCGAAATGGTTGAATGATCCCGAAGGGCCACTGGTGGTGCGCCTCGGCTACCTGCCCCAGGCCCTGCCGTGGCTGATGCGCTTCATCCGGGCCGGACGGCCGGCCCAATTCGAAAAGAGCGGCATGGCGCTGAAGCCGCTCACGATGTCGCTGTTCGACAACCTTCTACCGCTGGCGAAGTCGGCTGGGGCCGAGCACCTGATCCGCCGGGTCGGTCAGTTGCATCTCTACTCGACCGACGAAGCCTTTGCTGGAGATGCGCGCGGACGGGAATTCCGTAAGATCAATGGCGTCAAGCTCGATCTCCTGGGCGCGGAAGAGATCCGGCAGATGGAGCCAGATCTGGCGCCGATCTTCAAGCATGCGGTGTATTTTCCCGAGCATGGCCACTGCGCCGATCCGCTCGGCCTGACCACGGCGCTCGCCGAGGAATTGGTCCGAAATGGCGCCGAGATAATCGAAACGCGAGTGACTAGCATCGACGTCGGACCGGATGGTGCGCGCGCAATCGAAACCGGCAAGGGCCGGATACCTGTCAGCGAACTGGTGATCGCAGCCGGCGCCTGGTCGAAGCAGCTGGCCGCTCAGGCCGGTCATCGCGTCCCGCTTGAAAGCCAGCGTGGCTATCATGCCATGGTCGCCAATCCCACTGTCGCGCCGAAGCGTAACGTGCAGTGGACGGAAAAGAAGTTCATCGCAACGCCGATGGAGCACGGCGTGCGCTTTGCTGGCACGGTCGAGATCGCCGGCCTCACCGCCGCGCCCGACTACACCCGCGCTGACATCCTGTTAGCGCACGGCCGCGAGATGCTGCCGGGTCTCGCCGGTGGCGAACTTAGCAGGTGGATGGGCCATCGTCCCTGCCTCCCAGACTCGCTGCCGGTGATCGGCCGCAGCCCGAAGGTGCGCAACATCACCTTCGCCTTCGGCCACGGCCATATCGGCCTGATCACCGCCGCCAGCACCGGCAAACTAGTTTCGGAAATTGTTACCGGTGCGACGACGACCATTGACCCCAAACCTTACCGCGTTGACAGGTTTTAGAGGCGCTGATGTCCGAAAGCTACGACGGCTTCCTACCGCTGTTCCTTAGTCGTGCAGTGGCACAACCCGATCGCATATTTGCGAAATTTTCTGATCGCGCGATCTCGTTCGGCGATCTCGACCGAACGTCCTCGGCACTTGCCACCTGGCTGATCGGCCACGGTGTCGCCGCTGGTGATCGTGTGGCGTTGATGATGCGTAACAGGCCGGTGTCACTTGCCCTTATGTTTGCCATCGCCAAGATCGATGCAGTCTGGGTGCCGGTGAATGTCGCTGCAATCGGCGACAGCCTCGCCTACATACTGGAGCATTCCGCGGCAAAGCTGATTGTCGCCGACGACGATGTTAATGATGCGGTGGTAGCCAGCGGCATCGCAACAGGGCGTATCGCCCTGGGCACCGTCGCGATGTTAGCGATGAACGAACCATCCGAATTGCTACCTTCTGCCGGCAATCCCGACGCGGATCGCCCCTACGCCATCATGTACACCTCCGGCACCACCGGGCGGCCAAAGGGCGTGATCGTTTCTCACCGTATGATGCGTCTATCCGGTGAGGCCGTGGCTTTAATCTCTGCTCCACGGGACGGCGACGTGATGTTCATGTGGGAGCCGCTGTTTCATATCGGTGGCGCACAGATGATTATCCTGCCGCTGATCCGCGAGATTGAACTGGCGCTCGTCGAACGGTTCAGCGCCAGCCAGTTCTGGGCCCAAGTAGCGGCGACCGGCGCCAGTCACATCCATTTCCTCGGCGGCATCCTCCAGATCTTGCTGAAACAACCGCCGGGACCGCTCGATCGTCGTCATGGTGTGCGTGTTGCTTGGGGTGGGGGATGTCCGCGCGACGTGTGGCGCCTCTTCGAAGAGCGCTTCGGCATCCCCATCCGCGAGTGCTACGGCATGACCGAATGTTCGAGCATCACCACCGCCAACCTCGACGGTACGCTGGGCTCGGTCGGCAAACCGGTGCCCTGGTTTGACGTCACACTTCGGCGCGCCGACGGCTCGTTTGTTGACGGTAACGAGCAGGGTGAAATCGTCGTCGCTAGTCTGCAGCCTGGCGCACTGACCATGGGTTACCTCAACAACCCGGACGCAACTGCCCAGGCGCTGCGCAATGGCGTTTTCCACACCGGTGACCTCGGCTCGTGGGATGCGAGCGGCAACATGTATTTCCATGGCCGCATCTCCGACAGCGCTCGCGTCAGGGGCGAGAATGTTTCCGCTTTCGAGGTCGAGAGCGTCGCCATGAAACACCCGGCAGTGGAAGACTGCGCGATGATCCCGGTCGCCGCTGAAATCGGCGAGCAGGACATCAAGTTGTTCGTGAAGCCGAAGCCGGGTGCCAGCATCGACCCCGCGGCGTTGTCGGCATGGCTCGCGTTGCGGCTCGCGCCCTATCAGCAACCACGTTATATCGTGGTGATCGCCGACTTCGAGCGTACGCCGAGCTACCGCATCATGAAGCACCAGCTATCAAAATGCGTCGATGACGCCTGGGATCGAGATCAGAGATATGGGCCGGGCAGGGTTCCACGGTAGACGGGCGTTCTTGACGACTTAGCCGGCAGCGGGTCATCGTGACGGACCTGCAGCGGGCGAGGAGGCACGAGACAAGTGACGACATCGCTTTTTACTATGGACAGCAAGACGACCCCCTACTGGTGGGATCACGTGCCTAGACCGTCGCTTCCAGCAATTCCGCTGGCGGCCAAGGCTGACGTCGTGGTCGTCGGCTCCGGCTATACCGGACTGCACGCGGCGTTGCAGACCGCGCGCGGCGGACGCCACACCGTCGTCATCGACGCGGAGGCGGCGGGCTTTGGCTGCAGCACCCGCAACGGCGGTCAGGTTTCGACCAGCATCAAGCCGGCATTCGAGGAGCTTTCCGGACGGCACGGGCCAGCGCGCGCGTCCGAGATCATAAAGGAGGGGCACGCTTCGCTCGCCTGGATCAACGAGTTCGTGACCGGGGAAAAGCTTGATTGCGATTTCGCCGTTGTCGGGCGCTTCCATGCCGCCCACAACGCCGCTCAGTTCGAAGCGCTGGCAAGAAAGACCGCGAACCAGCCGAAGGGGCTCGAGGTCGAGGCGCATATTGTGCCGCGCTCCGAGCAGCGCAGCGAACTCGGCTCGGATATCTACCATGGCGGCGTGGTTTACAGCCGGCACGCATCGATCGATCCGGCGCGTTATCATCAGGGCCTGCTGGATGTTGTTTTGAAAGCTGGCGCAAGCGTCGTTACGAATTGCCCGGTGACCGCGATCGAGAAACAGTCCAGCGGCTTTCGCGTGACGACCGCGCGAGGCGCAATTGATGCCCGCGACGTTGTCGTAGCGACCAACGGCTATACCGGAAACCTCACCCCATGGCTGCAGCGCCGGGTGATCCCCATCGGCAGCTACATGATAGCTACCGAGCCGCTCGAGCCTGCATTAATGGATCGGTTGATGCCAAAGAACCGCGTCGTCAGCGATACCAAGAAGGTCGTCTACTACTACCGCGCTTCACCGGATCGGAAGCGGATTCTGTTCGGTGGCCGCGTGTCACTCAATGAGACCGACCCGCGGGTCAGCGGCCCGAAACTTCATGCCGACATGGTGCGGATATTCCCGGAGTTGGCCGCAACTCGCATCAGCCATTCCTGGTGCGGCTTCATCGCCTATACCTTCGACGAGCTAATGCACGTCGGTCAACACGACGGCATGTACTACGCGATGGGTTACTGCGGCTCCGGGGTCAGCACCGCGAGTTATTTCGGTATGCGCGCCGGCCAGCAGGTGTTGGGGCGAAAGGAAGGACGCACTGCGCTCGACGGTTTAGACTTCCAGACGCGGCCGCTCTACTACGGCAATCCTTGGTTCCTTGCACCGTCGATTGCCTACTACCGATGGCGCGACCAGAGGGTGACCGCCTTATCGCGTTAGGTGCAGATGATGTACTCCGGCTTCAGGCCGCTGAGTACTTCGCAGCCGTGAGAGTGAGCACGATGGTATGTCCTAGCGACGTCGCGAGGTTCAGCGGTGCATCGATAAGAATGGCGTGCAGGAACAGCACCATGCCGACAACGGCCGGCGTCGGATTGCCGGTGTAGAGCATTGGCGAACATCCATCCTTCTCGAACCAAATGCGGACATCGGTAATGATCGAGGTCCAGCGCGCCAGCTCGAGACCCGGCCGCCGCGTCAGGAGAGTGATCGCGTGTACTCGTATAGCGCACGGGCGATACCGGCCATTCGCCGAACGCGAGTTCGGTCGTAGCAATAATCGAGGTGCTTTCGTAAAGAGGGCCGCTTGTACTGGAGCAAGTATACGGCCGGGCAAATGTGTGCCAGCTTAGCTCGCGCGACAACGATCTTTGGCCGCTGTTGCCTCCGCGGGATTAGCGGAAAATTGTAATCTGACTTGATAGGAGCTAGCTGCGATGAGGCAAATAAGTCTGGTTTCGTGTAGCGCTTTCGTCTTGCTAGCAGCGCTATATGGCCCGTCCGCAGCGCAGCAAAAATCCGGCGGCACTATGGTTATGGCGATCCAGCCGGAGCCACCGACACTCGCCTCGTACATGAATACATCAGGTCCGATCGGCATGGTGACGTCGAAAATCTTCGACGGCCTCCTAGAATACGACATGAAGCTGAAGCCGATCCCGAGCCTTGCCGAGAGCTGGGTGGTCGCGCCCGATGGCAAGACGGTTACCTTCAAGATACGGTCCGGCGTAACGTTCCACGATGGCAAGCCGCTGACCACAGCAGATGTCAAATTCTCGATCATGGACGCTGCCAAGAAGACACATCCGCGTGGTCCCAACACGTTCCGCGCCGTAACCGACATCGAGACGCCCGACGCCACCACTGCTATTTTCAAGCTGGCCGAGCCGGCGCCCTACATGCTCATGGGGCTATCGAGCTACGAAACGCCGATCCTGCCAAAACACATCTACGGCGAAGGTGATCTGCGAGCACATCCGAATGCCAACAATCCAGTCGGCAGCGGCCCGTTCAAATTCGTCGAATGGCGTAAGGGTGAGTTCATTCGCCTCGACAAGAATCCGAATTACTGGCGCAAGGGCCAGCCCTATCTCGACCGTATCGTGGCCCGTTCCATCCCGGATGCCGCAACCCGCACGGCGGCGCTCGAAAAGGGCGAGGTGCATTTCGCCGCGATGGGTGCGGTGCCGTTCAACGACGCCAAGAGGCTGGCG
>JANOOW010000275.1:0-6130 GCA_031421555.1 Hyphomicrobiaceae bacterium
AGCGTAGACGTGTGCTGGCGGTTACGTGGTGCCGAACGCGAATGGTTATCCGTGAGGACCACTGTTCGTGCGGAAGTGGGCCAACCCACTTCGGATGAGCGATGACGGGGCTGGGCCTAAGCTCCCTGTGTGCCCCCTGCGGGTTGGCGATTACGTACGCCAGCTCTGTTCCGCTTCGGATGAGCGGGACGTGCGGGCCACAACACGTCATCGCAGCGGGACGCGGCTTCGAGTTCGGGCAACCGGACGAGGGGCCGGACGTCAGGGATCGAAATCCTGGCGGGGCGATGAGCCCATCCCCACAACCATACAAGGCGGCTGATCGCCGTCCCGCTTCCCGGACTTTATCGTCCGGGGTTCGAAACGCAAGTGCCGCATACCCCGGAGCGTTCGCGCTGCCGGGTAAATAGGCGTGGACGGAAGATCCGTAGGGTGCCAATAGCGCACTTGCGCGTATTGCACCATGACACCCGCCGCGCGACCGGCCGGCATCGTGTCGCAATACGCTGACGCTATTGCGACCTGCGCACCCGGTTGAGCAGCGGAGACAGTTACGGGCCGATCGACATTGCGTGATAAAATCGGATAATGCGCACGGCGCCTGAGGGAGACACATCGTGGCCGCATATATTCCGACCTTGCTCGGTTGCCTGATCATGGGGCTACCGGCGGTTCTGCTGGCATGGATCGCGTTTCGGCGCGAGCGGGCGATCTTCTGGTTCGCCGTCGCGCTGATTGCCGTTGGGCTGGGCTATCTCGCAACCACGCCCGTAGCAGAAGGCGTCGCCAAGGTGGTAATGGGGCGGCGGATCTAGCCGGTTGCCGTCGCGCTATCGCACGGTCACCGCGACGCGATGGACGGCGTTGTTGCCAAAGCCGCCGCGATCGACCGGCGGTTCGAGCGGCTGCACGTTGCCGTTAGCGTCGGTAGCGCGGCACGAAAGCTCGTGCTCGCCGACTGATGCATTCCATTCGAAACGCCAACCACGCCAGGCGTACTTGCCCGAAGCTGCATCGAGCGTTGCCTCGGCATAGCGGCCATCGATGCCAACCTCGACCTTGACGATCGGCACGCCCGCTCCCGACCACGCGCGACCGAACAGCTCAACCACCCCACGTTCGACGAGCCGCTGCCGCGTGTACCAATCGGGAATGCCGGGCGGCACCAGCAGCGACTTCACGCGGATGGCAGTAACCGGAATGCCGTCTTCGCCCTTGGTCTGCTTGAAGATGTAGGTCTGCACTTGCTGGTAGCCCTGATAGGCGTGGCCGATCACTTCGATGCGGTTCAACCACTTCACGCTCGCCATGCCGTACCAGCCGGGCACCAGCAAACGCAGTGGCGCGCCATGCTGCGGCAACAGTGGCTGACCGTTCATGGCGGTAACCAGAAGTACGTCGTCGCCCATCGCCAACGCCGGCGTCAGGCTGCGGCCATAGTCGTGCTCGACACCGCCGTCGAAACCGCGGTCGGCGCCGGTGAAGACAACGTCCTGCGCTCCGGCCTTGAAACCGGCGCGCTCTAGCAGCGGCTTCAACGGCGTGCCGGTCCATGCCGATGTTCCCACGGCCTCGTAATGCCACGGCTGGCTTGGCCAACGGGGCGTGCCGAAACTGCGGCCGTTGCCGGCGCACTCGAGTGTCACGCGTTGGGTGACTTGCGGCAGCGCCTTGATGTCGGCGAGCGTAAGATCGATAGGATGGTCGACCAGCCCGCCGATCGATAACGTCCAGCGTTCTGGCTCAGGCACGAACGGTACATCGAAGTGGGTCAGCAAATAGTGCATGCCAGCGGGCGTCACATCGTGGCGCAGACCTTCGAGCAGCATGCCGTGATTCCGGTGCGCAAGCCCCACTTCCTGGTCGAGATAGTCGCCATCGACATGGGACTTTTTTGGCGGATTGAATATTGGATGCTCGGTGGGATTCATGCAGGTTCCTCGGACGTGGTATCCGTTGGCAGGCTGACGATGGCGTCGCGCCGGTTGTCACAGTAGGTACTGGCGCTGTAATCGACAACAAGGGCACGGGGGAAACTGACCATGGCACGTTGGCGGGAAAAGGCTACCGAACTTAGCGAGAGCATCTGGATTGCGATGCTCGCAGCCTGGGTATTGATCAAGCCTCTTGTCGTGGCGGTTGGCGTCTTGCTCGGCGCACTGGCGCGGCGCTTTTGGCGATGGTGGTCGGCGCTCGACATCGCATCGCAGCGCCGCTATTTTCTGGGGCTTGGCGCCATTCTTGCCTTGCTCTACGCGTGGACCTGGCGCGAGGTGCCGGGCCAATGGATCGCCTACCAGTCGGGCGAACGCCCGCTGTATGCGGCCAAAACCTGGCATTATCAGCTCGACAAGGTGGTGGTCGATAACCTCGTGAAGGTCGATACCGATGTGCTCGTCACCGACTTCGCGACCCATGGCGGCAAGATATCATTGCCTGCATCCGAAGTGGCCCGTCTCAAGGTGCGCCCGGATGGCCGCAAGCGCATCGTTCTGGCTTACATGTCGATCGGCGAAGCGGAGCGCTTCCGGTACTACTTCAAGGACGATTGGAAGACCGATCCGCCTGAGTGGCTGGGACCTGAGAACTGCTCATGGCCGGACGCCTTCAAGGTGCAGTTCTGGCACGACAGCTGGAAGGACATCATCTGGCGTGGGCGCAACTCGTATCTGAAGCGCATCGTCGATGCCGGCTTCGATGGCGTCTATCTGGATCGTGTCGACATCTACGATCAATATCCGGATAACCCCGACGCGCGCGACCAGATGATCCGCTTCGTCGCCGATCTATCGGCGCTGGCGAAGAAGCTGCAGCCTGGATTTCTCATTGTGCCGCAAAATGCCGATGACTTGCTGACCGAGCCTGGGTATCGCGCAGCTATTGATGGTTTGGGCCGCGAGGACTTGCTCTACGGCGTCAAGGGCACCGGTACGCGTAATCCCGCGGATGAGACCGACGAGGCGCAAGAGCGGCTCGATCTGCTGCTGTGGGAGTGGAAACCGGTACTGGCGGTTGAGTATCTGCAGACGCCGAACGCGATCCAGGCCGCCTCGCGAGAACTCAAGAGCCGCGGTCTTGTCGGCACCATTCAGCCTCGGGCGCTGGATGGTGCGGACCCAACCGCTCCGATAGACTTGACGAAGGATGTCGGGACGAACGAATACACCAAGGCCAACTGCGAAAAAGGCAAGTCGTGGTAGCTCGCTTCGTCAACCACGCTTCAGCCATGCGATTGCCTGTCTGGCCCTGCTGATGCACAATACGGTGACCAACCGACCATGGGAAAGAACATTGCATATGCGTGAGTTGCGTAAACTCTTCACCGGGCTGTCGGTCGCGGCTGTGCTCGCAGCGGCGCTGTCGGCAAGCGTTGCCGCCCAAGAGCGCGAGAACGGCCTGCTGAAGGCGAAATCCTGGGCGTTCCAGCTGAAGAACCTGGGGCCGGAGCAGCAGGCAAAGATCGCAGCCTCCCCCTATGATCTCGTCGTAATCGACAGCGAGCAGTTTCCCGAGGAAAAGGAAATCCCGCTGACACGTGCCGAGGTCGAGCGGATGAAGATCAAGCCGGATGGCAGCCGCCGTCTGGTCATCGCCTACTTCAGCGTCGGCGAAGCGGAGAACTACCGCTACTACTGGAAGCCGGAATGGAACCGCGCAAAGCCGTCATGGGTGGGCAAGGAAAATAAGCAGTGGGGCGGCAACTTCCTGGTCAAGTACTGGGATCCCACGTGGCAGAACATCATCATGGGCGGACCCAAGTCGTTCGCCGATCAGGTCGTCAACTCGGGTTTCGACGGCTTCTACATCGATCGCGTGGACGCCTACTATTACTATGGCGACACCAACGAAAAGCGCGTGCAGATGACGGATTTCATCATCAAGCTCGCGAACTATATCAGGTCGAAGAAGCCGGACTCGCTGATCCTCGCGCAGAACGCGGAAGAGCTGCTCGAATATCCGAACTATGTGAAGGCGATCGACGGTATCGCCAAGGAAGACTTGGTCTACGGCATCAGCCATACCGAGAAGATGAATCCGGCGGGCGACATCGCGCACACGAGCAAGCTTCTATCGAGCGCGAAAAAGACCGGCAAAGCGATCTTCGTTATCGAGTACCTGACCAAACCCGACTTCATCAACATCGCCAAGGCCAAGACCGGCGAGTTGGGCTTCGTGCTTTACGTCGGGCCGCGCGGTCTGGCCGAACTCTATGATGGCACCAAGGGTGCGGGTCCAAGGCGTGGACCGCTTGATCCCACACCAGAGATGCCGAGCTTGAAGAAGGCGACACCCGCAAAGAAGAAAACGTAAGGGGTGTGATAAGCTACGATGACAAAGGCCCGATCTTGCGATCGGGCCTTTGTTCGTCAGGCAACCTGCAGGGCGCGATATTCACGAAAACCGATCAACCGGCGGTTGGCGTCATCCCACAGTGCCAGTCTGGCGCAGGTTATGCTCTGCCAAAGCGTCAGGCGGTTCATCGCCTGCAGTTCGGGGCTGGCAGCGAGACACGCTTGCAGCTTGTAGTTCGGGATCATGCTGCACAGGTGGTGAATGTGGTGCAGGCCGATGTTGCCGGTGAACCACTGCAGCACCGAAGGCAGGACGTAGTAGGAGCTGCCATGGATGGCCGCGATCTGGAAATCCCAGTCAGGACCCGACTCCCAATGCGTATCCTCGAACTGATGCTGGATGAAGAACAACCAGCCGCCAATCGCCGATGACAGGATGAGTATCGGTGTGGCGAGCAACAGGATGTTAGCCCAGCCGAACAGATACATCAGCGGCGCGTAGAACGCGACGAGCCCAGCGTTGAGACGCATCACGCTGCCCCAGGTTTGGCGGGCCGGATGCGGATGGAACCACGGCAGGCGCTGGAGCACGAGGAAATACAGCGGCAAGCCGACGCCGAACAGAAACGCTGGATGCCGGTAGATCCGATACCTGATGCGTCCGAGCACGGAGAGCGCGGCGTACTCCTTCACCGTCAATGTCGTGATGTCACCGATGCCGCGCCGATCGAGATTGCCCGACGCCGCATGATGCACGTTGTGCTCGCGCCGCCAAAGTCCGTACGGCGTCAGCGTCAGCACGCTGACCAGCCGGCCGAGAATATCGTTAGCAGCCCGGCTTGGCAGGAACGAGACGTGCCCGCAATCATGCTGGATGATAAAGAATCGGATCAGCAATCCTGCTGCCGGCAGGCAGAACAGGAGCGTCAGCGGATAGGAGATCTCGATGGTGTACAGCATCACCGCAATCAACGCGACGAACGCTGCAGCGGTCGTGCCGACCTGCCAAACGGCATCGGAGATCGACGCGCCGCGATAGACAGCGCAATGCGCAGCAAGCCGGCGCGCCGCCGCCTTCAACTCCGCCGCTCGCGTAGGCGTAGCCGCTTCGTGATCGAAAGTGCTGTCTTGTCGTTCCAGCGTGACTGGATGGTCCATTAGCGTCATCTGCTTTCGAAATCCTCGCTTCCAAAGCCCCGCAACACTGATTCCTGCTATCACGTTTGGAGCAAACTGAGACGGTTTCCCGTCACGCATTCCCGCATTTGCTTAAGCTGTGGCCAGTTCGCATCCAAGAAAGCGAAACGGCGGTGCCGCGCATGGCCACCATCCTGACGGCAGCCTCGCGCCGTCACAGCACCCACACCGGCATAGCAACCTATCGGTTTAACTCCTACGCGGCACTTCGGCACCGGGCACGTTACCACTCTAGCTGGTTGAAGCCCTGGTCAAGGCACGGTCATCGTCGGCGAAAGCAGCATAGTAAATGAGCTTCAAGTCGAGAATATGGGAAGCAAAGACCTGTTGTCCAGGCCGCGACATCGTCAAAGGCAGCCAGCAGAATCGCTTGCGACGCGGTCGACCCGGTCCGTTTAGCGAAGCTAATGTACCATCGGCCTGGCCTCGGAACGAAGCGTGCGGATGACCTGACGGTTGAGCGGAACTACCTTGCGAAGTGACTTGATTAAAAAAGCCTGAAGATTTTTCCTTGTCATTCGCCGCCGCCTCATTGATCCTCATGAAGAGCGAAATGGGGGATGCAGAATGGTCGTGGCCGAGCGGATAAGCAGTGATGTGCAAACCGGCTCAGGATTGGAAAAGTCGCTACCGCGCGCGGC
>JANOOW010000276.1:0-2287 GCA_031421555.1 Hyphomicrobiaceae bacterium
GCCGCTGCGTGGCAAGCCACATAACTTCATATGCCCCGCTTGGCACCAACCCATCCACCCTCGTAAATTCGTCTCAGACCTATACAGCAATCGTGCAGAACGGAAACGGGCCCTTTTGCTTGTTCACAACTCGGCAGTGCCTGCCAACTGCAACCGCCTCCCCCCTCAAACCAACTCATTCCTCAACCCCGTCTCGCCACGCTCCAACCGTGCGAGGTTATCGAGCAGCACGTCAATGACGTTCTCCTCGTAGGCGCGGGTTTCGCCACCTGTGTGTGGCGTGATGACGACGTTCGGCATGGTCCACAGCGGCGATGACGCCGGCAACGGCTCCTCCACCGTGACGTCGATACCGGCCGACGCGAGACGCCCAGACTGCAGCACCGCGATCAGCGCCACCTCATCCACCACCGCGCCGCGCGCGACGTTGATCAGCATCGCGCCGGGCTTCATCGCGGCGAAGGCTGCGGCATTCATCAGGTTGGTCGTCTGCGGTGTGATCGGACAGGTGAGCACCACGACATCGGCGCGCGGCAGCACCTGCAAAAGATCGCCGTCGGCGAAGATTTCATCCGCGCCGCCCGTGCCCTTCGCTGGATCGCGCCGTGTGCCCAACACACGCATGCCGAACGCCTTGGCGATCGCTGCGAGTTTACCACCGATGCCGCCGATGCCGACGATCAGCATCGTCTTGCCCGCCAGCTCGTCCTCGCGCTGTGCCGGGTCGCCGATCATGCCGCGCCAGAACTTCTGGTGCTGGTGATCGCGTGCGAGGTGCAGCTGCCGCGTGATGCTGAGCGTCAGCGCGATCGCGTGCTCTGCCACGGCTTGCGCGTTGACGCCCTGCGCGCTTGCGAGCCTGACGCCGGCCTTGCGGAAGGCTGCGATGTCGTACTGGTTCATGCCGGCGCTGATCGACTGCACGAACGCAAGCTTTGGTGCCTTATCCAGCCACTCGTTGCGCCACATCATCGAGACACTGACGACGTTGGCCTCGTTGATCCGCGCCAGTGCCTCGTCCGGATTGCGCGCCTCGATGTACTTCAAACCGGTGTTGCGCGCCTTCAACGCATCGCCGAGCCGGTAAGCGGCATGGGCGAACAGCACGACCGTATCGGCGCGTGCGGGAAGTGTGCGAGTGCTCATGGCATGACCCTTTTCTTTGTGCGGGTTCGACTGTAGCGTCACCCGATCATGCCGCCAATGCCACGCAGGAAAACGCGACGCGCGCCTCGGTCGGCACGCCAAAGCGCGCGGTGTGCCGGGCCGGCAAGCCGCCCGGGAAGTGCTTGACGTATTCCTCGTTGCAGGCCGCGTAGTCCGCCGGATCGGTGATCAGCATCGCCACTTGGACGACGCGGTCGAGGCTGCTGCCGGCCTCAGCCAAGATCTGCGCAATGTGGGCGAGCGCGTTGCGCACCTCTTCCTGCGGCGTGTTTCCGCGGAATATTCCGCTTGCCGGATCGTGCGGCGCACTGTGGCCGGACACGAACACCAATCCTCCAGCCTTTGCCGCCCGGCTGAATGGCCGTTTCGAGCCCGGCTCCGGTTGGTCGAAGAACTCGATCATGCACGTCTCCTGATGCCGGCAAGCGCGGAACGCTCGATCGCTATGCGTCCATGCCGGACATATTCGCTTTTCCACAGCGCCGCCGGCATAGTACGGTTCGCCCAATCCGGGAAATCGCAACAAAAAAGATTGGAAACCCCATGAACCTACATCGCATGCTGCTCGAGCGGAAGGCTGCTGGCCGTCCTGTCACCGTCGGCATCATCGGCGCCGGAAAATTCGGTACGATGTTTCTGTCGCAGGCGCGCAAGACCGAGGGCATCCACATCGTCGGCGTCGCCGATTTGAACATGGAGCGTGCGCGTTCGCAGCTGAAGCTCGGCTGCTGGCCCCAGGAGCAGTATGCGGCGAAGTCGATCGACGATGCTTTAAAAGCGGGCACCACCGTCATCACCGACAAAGCCGACAGCCTGATTACGCACCCGGCCGTCGAAGTCATCATCGAGGCGACCGGTGATCCCGGCGCCGGCATCCGTTTCGCGCTGAAGGCGATCGAGAACGGCAAGCATATCATTATGGTCAACGTCGAGGCGGATGCCGTCGCCGGACCTTTGCTCGCACGCAAGGCGAAAGCCGCCGGCGTCGTATACTCGCTCGCATGGGGTGACCAGCCAGCCTTGATCGCCGATCATGTCGATTGGGCGCGTGCCGCCGGTTTCAAGGTGGTCGCCGCCGGCAAGGGCACGCGCTACCATCCAACCTATCACCAGTCGACGC
>JANOOW010000277.1:0-2645 GCA_031421555.1 Hyphomicrobiaceae bacterium
GCTGCCGAGAAGGCGGTGCAACGGCTTGCCCGCCCGCTTGCCGGCAATATCCCAAAGAGCGATTTCAATTCCAGAGTAAGCGTACACGAACGGGCCGTTACGGCCCAGCAAGTGAACGGCCTGTAGTACGTCGGACGAAATTGCGGCGATATTGCTGGAATCGCGTCCCAGCACCAGAGGAGCTACCACGGTATCGAGCGCGGCCTTGGTCGAAGGGATCGCCACGTGTCCGAATGCCTCGCCCCAACCGACAATGCCGTCCGCAGTTTCGACCCTAACCAGCAGAATGTCGAGGTTTGTCCATGGCACGCCGGCAAACGAGGCATGCGGACCACCCATTTCAAAGGGTAGCGAAACGACACTCGTTTCGATCTCAATGATTTTCATACTCAACCTCCCCCAACAGAACCTCGAGACTATAACAAAGACGAGTATGGTACGCTCTTAACGCGGAAAGAAAGATGCGATCTTGTCCGCCATGGCGAGTGTCTGTTTCTGAAATCAGGCGCCGGCCGGCCCGGACCACTGGTTGCCAACGGTCGTGATGATCCGATAGCTTCCGTCGACGAGCCGATGAGACGGGCCAGCCGTCGACTCATTAGCGGATAATCCGCTACCCTGATTGCGTTCCGATCTCTATTGAAGCGAGTCTCCATGCCGCCCGTCACACCCGATGCTGACCATCACACAAAGCTCACCCCATTGGCATCCCGGCCTGTCGATGTCGCTGCTATCCACTGGGCGCCGACGCGATGGCCGGGCATCCACCTCAAAGTGCTAATGGGAGACAAGGACACCGGCCTTCCGACCGCGCTGACCAAGTTCGACAACGGCGCAGTTGGCCCTAGACGGTACATTTTGCGGCCGGGCGGCCCTCGTCGCTACGTCCACGCACCCAATGGCAGCGTCGTGCTGCCATTCTTCCTCAAGCCCAGTAAGTTCTTCGATGCCGGTTGATGCGCCGTCGCGCGTTGCCCTCGTTGCCGGCGCTGGTGGTGTCGTAGGCCGGGCGCTGATCGAGCATCTGAGCGCCGATCCACAATGGCATCGTGTCATCGGTCTCGCCCGGCGCGGCGGCCCGCAATATGTACGTTTGAGCCACGTTGCGGTCGATCTCCTGGACGCCGCCTCATGCGCACGGGTGGCGTCATCACTACAAGACGTCACCCATGTCTTCTATGCTGCATATTTGGCGGACACCGATCTTGCCACCGAATGCCGCTTGAACATGGCGATGTTGGACAATCTGGTGACTGCGCTCGAGCCACTCGCCCCGCACCTGTCGCACATCCAGCTCATGCAGGGGAGCAAGTGGTACGGCAACCATCTCGGTCCCTATAAAACGCCCGCGCTGGAGGATGATCAACGGCACAAAGCGCCTTGCTTCTACTACGATCAGCAGGATTGGCTTGCCGCTCGCCAGAAAAGCCGTGCGTGGTCGTGGTCGGCCGTGCGGCCACACGGTGTTCTCGGTCTCGCCATCGGCTCGTCGATGAACCAGCTGACCGCCATGGCGCTCTATGCGTCGGTCATGAAGCAATTGGCGCAGCCACTCCGTTGGCCGGGCTCCGAAGCAGCTTTCGACACGCTCTATCAGTTTACCGAAGCTGCCTACCTAGCCAGGGGTGCCGCGTGGATCGCATCCAATCGGAGCCTCGAAAATACCGCCGTCAACTTCACCAACGGCGACACGGTTCGCTGGCGCCATCTCTGGCCAGCCATCGCACAGGCATTCGGCATGAAAGCCGCGCCGCCGGCCCCGCAGTCGCTTGCCGAAACAATGCCAGGCCACGAACCGCTCTGGACCACCATGCGCGCGCGTTATGGATTAGCCGATTACACTATGGCTGACTTGACCAACTGGCGCTTCGCAGATTTCGTCTTCCACTGCGGCTACGATCAAATGTCCGATTTGACAAGGCTCAGAAATGCCGGTTGGCAGGGCGTCAATTCATCTGAGGCGATGTATGTTCGTCTCGTGGGCGACTTGCGCGCTCGCCGCATCATTCCCTGACGACGGAACGCCCGCATGACCACATCACCGGTGCCCTACATCGTCCTTGCCGAGTTTCGCACAAAACACGGCCACGCCGAAACGTTCTACGCGCGCATGGTTGAGCACGCCGCGCACTCACGCGCCGAACCGGGTTGTCACCTGTTCGAGGTCGCCCGCGATTCTGCCGACCCGCATCACGTCGTCCTCTTTGAACGCTATGCCGATGAGGCCGCCTATCTTGTCCATCGAGCCTCCGCTCACTACGCCCGTTTTCTGGCTTGGGCCCCGCCGCTCCTCGAACAGCAAGACGGCAACCTCTTCCTCCGCCGCAGCGTGCTAGAGGCCTGAGCCGTGCGCGCAATGCAATCGCGAACACCTGTTGGAAGACTCCGAAGTTGCGTGTAGCTGCCGTGCTCCCCTGTAAGCCGTTCATTTGGAAGTAGAGTTTTCCGTCTGAGGCATGGCCGGGGAGCGAGAAGAACCCATGAAAGCGTCGAAGTTCACAGAGAGAACTGCGTCAAAGGCGATCGGCACAGCGGTGAACCAAGACGCACGACGCAACGTCATACTGAAGAGCATGATTTAGACATTGCTGTCGCGCGGCACCGGGTGAATAGTGCACCACCGCATCGACAAATCAATGCATCGG
>JANOOW010000278.1:0-4566 GCA_031421555.1 Hyphomicrobiaceae bacterium
GCTTTCGCCACGACCTGTCCAACAGGCGCACCTGCTGGGAGTGAACGACTTAAGGTGACATAAAACACACAAAAATGCAAGTGTCTGTTTACCAGCTTTTGCCGAACGCCCGGGGGTACCGCACTGTGCACACCTACCCCACGCGCCCTATTACGATGTCGTTGGTGAAATCGAGGAGGGCGGCGCCCAACGCGGTGAAGCGCTCGAAACGGGGATCGTTGGTGGCGCCGCGCCGCCACTGCGCACCGAGCTGTTGGTAGACGACCGCCAGCTTGAACATCGCGAGGATGCGGTAAAAACGGAATGCCGACACATCGCGGCCGGTCGCGGCGGCGTAGGCGCCGATCATCTGCGCACGCGTGAAGAAACCCGGCATGGCCGTCGGCATCTGCCGGATGTCGTGCATGCACGGCGGATCGCTGACTTCGGTCCAGTAACTCAACAGCGTCGCGAGATCGAACAGCGGATCGCCGCGTGTGCTCATGTCCCACTCGACCACGGCGCGCGGTTCGAGCGTTGCCGGATCGAGGATCACGTTGTCGAGTTTGAAGTCGTTGTGCAGCAGGGAAACATCGCCAACGGGAACGGGCTGAGCGCGAAGCCACGTTACGATTTCGGCCGCTGGTTCCGGCATTTCATCATCGCATGCAATGGCACAACGCTTGGCCCAACCCTCGACCGCGCGACTTAAAAACCCGGCTGGCTTGCCGAAGTCGCCAAGACCGATCGAAGCCGGTTTGATCGCGTGCAAGCTAGCCAGGATTTCGATGAGCTTTGCGCTGAGACGCGGACCGGCGTTCGGCGAAGAAAACTCGGCTGGAAGCTTCTCTCGAATGATAAGGCCGGGCCGGTATTCGAGGATCAGGAACGGCGCGCCAAGCACACTGGTATCCGCGCAGAAATGCAGTGCGCGCGGCGCCAGAGGAAACGTCGAGTTCAGCGCCGAGAGCACGCGATACTCCCGCGCCATATCGTTTGCGCCCGGCGGAATGGGCCCGAGCGGGGGACGCCGCAAAACCCAAGATTCGCCGTCGATCTCCACCAGATAATTGAGGTTGCCGAACCCGCCCGCAAACTGCGGCGGCGAGGTTTCGGCATCGAACACCAATCCAGCCGATCTCAAATGCCGCGCGAGTGCCGCCCAATCCTGCGAAATGCTCGTCGCAGCGGGCCGGAACGGCGTTGCATCGATCGGCTGCATGCGCTTAAGCCGCGGTCCAGCCGCCATCGACGACGAGACTGTGGCCGGTCACGTAGCCGCTTGCGGGCGAAGCGAGAAACACCGCCGCTCCCGCCACGTCGTCGAGCGTGCCGAAGCGTCCCATTGGCACCCGGCTCAAGAATTTTGGTCCCATGTGGGGATGGGACAAAATGCTGTTGGTGAGGTCGGTATCGATAAAGCCATACGCGACTGCATTGACGCGAATGCCGTGCTCGGCCCAGTCGTACGCCAGCGCCTTGGTGAGCTGTTCGACGCCGCCCTTGGTGGCGCAATAGGGCACCTGCCGTTTCAGCGCGATATGGCCGGCGATCGAACTGATGTTGATGATCGAGCCAGCCTTGTTCTCGATCATCGTCGAACCGAGGATGTTACAGCAGCGGAAAACTCCGGTGAGATTGACCTCGATGATCCGGTCCCAGTCTTCCTGCTTGGTTTTCTCCATCGGCGCGTAGTGCGGATCGATGCCGGCGTTGTTGACGAGAATGTCGAGACGCCCCGCACGGTTCAGCATTTCGTCACGCACGCGCGTCACCTCTCCTTCGAGGCTGACATCCATCAGCATGCCGAAATGACCGGCCTTGGGGCCCGCCTTTTGCAGAAGCTCGAGTGTCTCATCGAGCGTTGCCTGAGTGCGTCCAACCACGATCACGCGTGCGCCTTGCGCAGCCAACCCGAGACTGATTGCTTGGCCTATGCCACGGCCGCCACCTGTCACAAGTGCGGTCTTACCTTTGAGATCGAAAAGCTTTGTCATGACACATGCCGCCGGTTGAGAACACGCAACGGCAACGTCGCGCAGCCATCATTGCACGTCAACAGACAAGCGCTCTCACCGCTCCTTCGGGTCGAGCGCGTCGCGCAGGCCGTCGCCGAGCAGGTTGAACGATAAGACCGCCAAGAAAATCGCCAAGCCCGGCCAGATTGCCATCCACGGCGCATTGGTAAGAAAGCGTTGCGCGGTATTCAACATCGAGCCCCATGAGGGGGCGGGCGGCTGCTGGCCCAAGCCGAGGAAGCTCAACGACGCTTCGGCAATGATCGCGGCTGCGATCGTCAACGATGCCTGCACCAGAAGCGCCGGAGCAATGTTCGGCAGGATGTGCCGGAACGCGATGCGGAACGGGCCATTGCCGACCGCCCGCGCCGCCTCCACATAGTCCTCGGTCTTGACGACCAGCACTTGCCCGCGCGTCAGCCGGACGAAAATCGGCGTCGCCGTCACGCCGATCGCGATCATTGCATTCGTCAATGATGGCCCCAGAAATGCCGCTAGTGCGATCGCCAGGATGAGAAACGGAATGGCCAGCATCGCGTCGGTGATGCGGCTGATCAGTGCATCGGTCAGACCGCCGCGATAGCCGGCCAGCATGCCGACCGGTACGCCGATGCTGACCGCAATGGCGACCGACACGACGCCCGCCAAGAGTGACGCCCGGGCGCCGAAAATTACCCGGCTGAGCAGATCGCGTCCGGACTCGTCGGTGCCGAACCAATTGCGCATCGAGGGTGGTTTGCGCACGTAGGCGTACGCCTGCTGGACCGGATCGAACGGCGCGATCAACGGCGCGAAGATCGCGACGATAATGAGCAACACGACGATGACCAGCCCCAATACCGCGCTCTTGCGGCGCAGCAGCCGCCTCCAGGCCCGCCGCAGCGGGCTTTCGTCGGCCGGCTGCGCGAGCGTGCTCGCAATGTTGTCCGCTACCGCTGCCATCGCTCAATTTCCAAACACGAAAGATCGCGCTTTATGACCACGAAACCTACACCTCTTCTCGTCATGGCCGCGCAGGCGGCCATCCACGACAGCAGGCCGGATACTGTCTTTAGCCGCGGAACTGACCGGTGCAGCATTTTTAGCCCACATTGATACCGCCCTTGTTGACACTTGTCGTGGATGGCCGCCTCCGCGGCCATGACGAAAAATAAATGGAAGTAGCAGGGCGATTCCCGGACACTTCCATTCGCCTTCTCCAGCACCTAACGACCACGATTATTGCGTCCGCTCCGGCTGCCACCATCACTTTGTCAGTCGCACGAGTTTGACGTTGGCCCTACTCTCCCAGCTGCATCCCTGGCCGGAGCGCGTGAGCGCGCAGAGCCGGTTGTCGCGTCGGCAGCGATGAGTCGGCCGCCGCCCGCCGACGAGTACAAGCGTGTGGCTACCTAAGTGCTGTTTTCGACGGACGGGACCCCGGATAACCGCATCGTCCTCCGGTCGATTCGATTTCCGGGGAGGCACGTGGGGGAGAGGAGTGCGGATGCGGACGGCCATCGCTCACTCCCTCAGTCGCGGGTTGACGAGGACGTAGGCGATGTCGGCTGCGAGGTTGAGCAGAATGTACGTTGTCGCCGTTATCAGCGTTACGCCTTGCACGACCGCATAATCGCGGTTGAACACGCTATCGACGATCAGCTTGCCGAAGCCTGGAATGGAGAACACCTGCTCCGTCAGCACGGCACCCGATAGCAGCGTGCCAAGCTCCAGCGCGCCGAGCGTGATCACTGGGGTTAGTGCATTGCGCATCGCGTGCTTGAGGACGACCACGCGTTCGGCGAGCCCCTTGGCGCGGGCGGTGCGCACATAATCCGAGGTCATTGCTTGCAGCATCGCGCTGCGCGTGTGGCGCATGAGGACCGCGGCGAACGAATTGCCGAGCACGAACGCCGGCATGATCGTGGTGCGGATCGATTGCCAGAAATCCTCGAATGGGCTGACGTATCCAGACGCTGGCAGCCAACCGAGATACACAGAAAAGAAGAAGATCATCATGATGCCGAGCCAGAAGTTTGGCGTCGAAATGCCGGTCAGCGCGAGCACGTTGACGAAGTAGTCGAGCTTGGTGTTCTTGCGCACCGCCGAGATGATGCCCGCCGGAACCCCGATGCCGAGCGAGATGACAATCGCCATCAACGCCAGCTGCAGCGTGACGGGAAACTTCTGCGCGACGAGTGTCAGTACCGGCTCTTTCAGGCGCATCGACTCGCCGAGGTTGCCGCTCAGCACGCCACCGACCCAGTACACGTACTGCACGTAGATCGGCTGATCGAGCCGGTACTGCGCGCGGATCTGCGCCAGCACCTCGGGGTTCTGCTCCTCGCCCGCCATCGCCTGCGCCGGATCGCCGGGCAGCAATTGTTGCAGCCCGAAGATGATGACCGACACGAAAAACAGCGTCGGCAACAACTGCAGCAACCGCTTGCCGAGAAACATCAGCATCGGGCGGCCTCGCGCGCGTCCACCGGTTGTGATGAGGCACCGGCGACGTAACCACCTGTCTCTCGATGGTACTCCCTCCCTCCCCCCTCGAGGGGGAGGGCCGGGGTGGGGGGTAGAGGCAGCG
>JANOOW010000279.1:0-7485 GCA_031421555.1 Hyphomicrobiaceae bacterium
GGAAGGATCAATTTAAGCGGGCAAGCCTTAGCATCTTGCTCAATATTGCTGAAGGATCAGGAAAGCTAACCGCTAAAGATAGAAGGAGATTCTATAGCATCTCCATGGGATCGCTCCGGGAAACGCAAAGCCTGCTGATGATTTTAGAGAACTTGACGGTGCCGATCGACCGGCGCGTGTGGCAGGAAGCGACGACACTGCGCGACGCGGGCTATACCATTTCCATCATTTGCCCGAAGGGCGCCCAGTACACCAAGAGCTACGAGCTGCTGGATGGCATCCACGTGTTCCGCCATCCAATGCCGTTCGAGGCCGACGGTGCTCTTGGCTATGCTCTCGAGTATTCGTGGGCTCTGATGTGGGAGTTCGTCCTCAGCATCCGCGCGTATTTCAAAGTCGGCTTCGATTGTGTGCAGGCCTGCAATCCGCCGGATCTGATCTTCATCATCGGCGCGTTCTGGAAATACCTGTTCGGCAAGCCATTCCTGTTCGACCATCACGACATCAATCCCGAGTTGTACGAAGCCAAGTTCGGCCGCCGCGGTGCTTTTCACAGCCTACTGCTGAAGCTGGAGCGCTTGACGTTCGCCACCGCCGATGCGTCGATCGCCACCAACGAGACCTTCAAGTCGATCGCCATCAGGCGAGGTGGCATGGCGCCGGATCGCGTGTTCGTCGTGCGATCGATCCCGGATCTGTCGCGCTTCAAACGGATCGAGCCTGACGCTAGACTGCGTAACGGCCGCCGCAACGTCGTCGGCTACGTCGGTATCATGGGCGCGCAGGACGGCGTCGACCTTTTGATCGAGGCGATGGCGCATCTGGTCAACGCGCAGGGGCGCACCGACACGCAGTGCGTGATCGTGGGTTCCGGCACCGAACTCGACCGCCTGAAGGGTATGGTCGCGACGCACGGCCTTGCCGACTACGTTACGTTCACCGGTTTCCTCTCCGGTCAGCCGTTGTTGCATGCCTTTTCAACCTTCGACATCGGGGCGATTCCCGATCCGAAAAACGGCTACAACGACAAGATTTCCATGAACAAGGTTTTCGAGTACATGAGCCTCGGCATCCCGTTCGTGCAATTCGACCTCGACGAAGGCCTGAAGGTTGCGGGCGAGGCGGCGCTGGTCGCACGCAACAATTCGCCACTTGAATTCGCCGGTCAAATGGCGCGCCTGCTGGATGACAGTGTGTTGCGTGAGACACTAGCCGACACCGGACGGGTGCGGGCGAAAGCGCTGCTGCGGTGGGAAACCGAGCGCGCCCAACTTTTGGCGGCTTACGGTTGCATCTTGAACGAACGCGGATCGAGCGTGGCTGTCGCTGTAGCTCAGGGTTGATCCGGCATGCGCTTGGCCGTGGACGAGAGCGGTATTGCTTTCTATAACGGCCATGAAACCGCTACGCACCGACGGCTCAACCATGACGGTAATAGACGAGCGGCCTGCAAATCGAATCGCCCGGCTCTGCGCCGAACGGGGCCTGCGCATGACTGGGCAGCGCCGAACCATCACCGAAGTTTTGTCGAACGCCGCTGACCACCCCAACGTGGAAGAGGTGCACGCACGCGCCAACCGCATCGACACGCGCATCTCCTTGTCCACTGTCTACCGTACGGTTCGGCTGCTGGAGCAGAAGGGCATTCTTGCGCGCCACGAATTTGGCGAGGGGCGCCGCCGTTACGAGGAAGCACGCGGCGAGCATCACGACCATCTGATCGATGTCGACGGCGGCCAAGTCATCGAGTTTCGCAGCGAAGAGATCGAAAAGTTGCAAGAGCGCGTCGCGCGCGAGCTTGGCTTCAAGCTCGTCGGTCACCGCCTGGAGCTGTATGGCGTGCCGCTACGCAAAACAAAGAAATAGCCAGCTACTGGAGCATCAGAGATGCATCCCACGGCCGGACGTCCGACGCCTTTGGGGAAACTCGGGCCCGGTCGGCGAACCCGCCGAAATCCGGGTTAAAGACGGCCTTTCAATCTACCGGGCGAACCTCGTCGTCGCCGCCACAAGCTCGTGCATAATGCCCGGCTCGGTCATCGCATGGCCGGCATCCGGCACGATCCGCAGCTCACCGCTTGGCCACGCCCTGTGCAGGTCCCACGCGTTCTTCATCGGCGTAACCACGTCATATCGGCCGTGAATGATCACGCCCGGGATGTTGGCGATCCGATATGCATCACGCAGCAGTTGATCGTCGGCATCGAAAAAACCCCGGTTGACAAAGTAGTGACATTCGATGCGCGCGAAGGCGATCGCGTAGCTGTCGGCGCCGAACAGCTTCACACGCTCGGGGTCCTGGTAAAGCGACAACGTGGTGCCTTCCCAAGTGCTCCACGCGCGTGCGGCGGCGAGTTGCTGTGAACGATCGGGATGCGTCAACCGCCGGTAGTAGGCGCCGATCATATCGTCACGCTCGGCGGGCGGAATCAGATTGCGATACGCTTCAAACGCATCGGGGAAAATCCAGCTGCAGCCATCCTGGTAGAACCAGTCGAGTTCGGCGCGCCGCAACAGAAAAATGCCGCGCAAGATGAGCTGCAGGACACGGTTGGCATGCCGCTCGGCGTAGCACAGCGCGAGCGTCGAGCCCCACGAGCCACCCATAACCTGCCACTGATCGACGCCGAGGTGCACCCGCAGGCGCTCCATATCGCCGACGAGATCCCACGTCGTATTGTTGTCCAGCGAGGCATGCGGCGTCGAGCGTCCGCACCCGCGCTGGTCGAACAAGATGATGCGATACCGTGCAGGGTCGTGATAGCGGCGCATCGTCGGGTTGGCGCCACCGCCTGGGCCGCCGTGCACGATCAATGCGGGAATGCCGCGCGGGTTGCCGCACGTTTCCCAATAGATTTCGTGGCCACCGGACACGGCCAACCGGCCAGCCGCATAAGGTTCGATCGGCGAATACAAACCGTATCGATCGGCAGTTGTCGCGGGAACTAGGGATCGCGCATTCATCTGATCGACGATGCTAAGAAGAGTAAGATTTCGAAACTAGGCCAGATCGATCGACGTCCGCGAGATGACACAGCGTCAACGCGTGGGGACAGGCTTGTCACCGCGATAATCGTAGAAACCGCGCTTTGTTTTGCGGCCGAGCCAGCCGGCCTCGACGTACTTTACCAACAGCGGACAAGGGCGATACTTCGAGTCCGCCAGTCCTTCGTACAGCACCTGCATCACCGACAGACACGTGTCGAGACCGATGAAATCGGCAAGCTCCAGCGGGCCCATAGGGTGGTTCGCGCCGAGTTTCAGCGCCTTATCGATCGCCTCCACCGTGCCGACGCCCTCGTACAGCGTGTAGACGGCCTCGTTGATCATCGGGAGCAGGATGCGATTGACGATGAAGGCCGGAAAATCTTCCGAGACAGCAATTGTCTTGCCGAGGCTCGCAACGAAAACCTTGGCTGCGGTGAAGGTGATATCGTCGGTCGCGATGCCACGGATCAACTCGACGAGCTGCATCAACGGCACCGGGTTCATGAAGTGCATGCCGATGAACAACTCGGGCCGGTCCGTCGATGCGGCGAGCCGGGTTATCGAGATCGACGACGTGTTTGAAGCGATCAACGCCTTCGGCTGCAAATGTGGACAAAGCTCGCCAAAGATCTTGCGCTTGATGCCCTCGTCCTCGACCGCCGCCTCGATTACGAGATCGCAGGTGCCGAGATCCTTGTAGCTCGCGGCATAACTGATGCGCTTCAACGCGGCGCGCATCTCGGTTTCTTTGAGTACGCCCTTCTCGGCTTGCCGCGCCATATTCTTTTCTATGGCAGCAAGTCCGGCTTCGACCCGGCTCTTCTCGGTGTCGTTCAGTGCCACGTCGTAGCCGGAAGCTGCGATCACGTGGGCGATACCGCTACCCATCTGGCCGGCACCGATGATGCCGATGCGCTTGATCGTCGCGCTCTTCTCCAGAAGCGCTGCAGGCTTGCTCTTCGCAGGGGCATCCATGGTCGTGTGTCCTTGTTGGCGACTGGCTATCCGGCGGCTGTGCTAGCGCCCGGCTTTTTGCAATTCGCTCTCGAGTTCGGGTAGGATCTGAAACAGATCTCCCACTAGGCCGTAATCGGCGACCTGGAAGATCGGCGCTTCCGCATCCTTGTTGATGGCGACGATGATTTTCGAATCCTTCATGCCGGCGAGATGCTGAATAGCGCCAGAGATGCCGACGGCGATGTACAGATCCGGTGCGACCACTTTGCCGGTCTGGCCAACCTGATAATCGTTGGGCACAAAGCCTGCGTCGACTGCGGCGCGGCTGGCACCCATGGCGGCACCCAGCCGGTCGGCGACGGGCTCGATGTACTTCTTGAAGTTTTCGCCGGACTGCATGCCCCGGCCACCCGAAATGACGACCTTTGCCGAAGCCAGCTCTGGCCGGTTGGAGTGGGCGATCTCTGCCCGTTCGAATGTCGTCAAGCCGACGGCCGCTGGCACGGTGATCGTTTCGATCGGTGCGGCCCCGCCCTCCGGCTGTGCCGCAAACGACGCCGACCGGACCGTAATCACCTTCTTCGCATCGAGTGATTGCACGGTCTGGATCGCATTGCCGGCATAGATCGGGCGCTCGAAGGTATCCGCCGACTTTACCGCCGTGATCTCCGAAATTTGCATGACGTCGAGGTTGGCTGCGACCCGGGGCATGATGTTCTTCGCGGCGGCCGTGGCGGCGGCGACCACGGCATCGTAATTTGCCATCATCGGTACCACGAGGGCCGCGATCTCCTCGGCAATCTGATTGGCGAACTGCGGTCCATCGGCGACCAAAACCTTCGCCACCCCATCGAGCTTGGCGGCAGCTTCCGCAGCCGGTTGGCAATTGTGACCGGCGACGAGCACATGCACTTCGCCACCGAGGGCGCGCGCTGCAGTCAACGCTTTTGCCGTCAGTGCGTTAAGGGCATCGTTCGAGTGTTCTGCGATTAAAAGCGTCGTCATCAGATTACCCCCGCCTCGGACTTGAGCTTTTCGACCAACTCGGCGGCGCTCGATACTTTCACGCCGGATTTGCGTGATGGCGGCTCCACCGTCTTGAGCACCTTCAAGCGCGGCGCGATATCAACACCCAAATCCGCCGGCTTCTTGATGTCGAGCGGCTTTTTCTTCGCCTTCATGATGTTCGGCAACGAGGCATAGCGCGGCTCGTTGAGGCGCAAGTCGGTGGTGATGATCACCGGCATCTTAAGCGCCAGCGTTTCGGACCCGCCGTCGACCTCGCGCGTGACGTGGGCGACATCGCCCTCGATTGCGATCTTGGATGCGAACGTCGCTTGTGCCCAACCGAGCAGAGCTGCAAGCATCTGGCCGGTCTGGTTGCAGTCATCGTCGATTGCCTGCTTGCCGAGAATGACGAGGCCAGGCTTCTCCGCTTCGACGATCGCCTTCAGCAGCTTGGCGACCGCCAGCGGTTCGACGGTTTCGCCATCCGCAGTTTCGACAAGAATCGCCCGGTCGGCACCCATCGCGAGCGCTGTGCGCAATGTCTCTTGCGATTTGGCCGAACCGATCGAGACGGCGACGATTTCAGTGACGACGCCCTTCTCCTTCAACCGGATCGCTTCTTCGACCGCTATCTCATCAAACGGGTTCATCGACATCTTGACGTTGGCGAGTTCGATGCCCGTCCCGTCAGGCTTGACGCGGATCTTGACATTATAGTCGACCACGCGCTTGACGGGCACGAGGATTTTCATGGCTTAGCTCAGCTCCTGAACGTGGGGGTCGATAGCAAATGCATTGCGCCGCCGGGCAACACGCGACATGTGTTGCCAAAAGCCACGCGGCGCCATTTTTGTTTCACGCGAATGCATCTGGGTAATTACGCAGCGCGTCAGCCTTTCGCCTTCGCACCTGCACAAACCAGCGTATTCATGCGGTTCGGCGCTGTCAATTGCGCCATTGTGAGCAAACTGCACGTTCGCAAAATGCTTCGAAATCGAGCCATCAGTTTGCGCGTTTGTTCACGCAAATAGGCGAACTCCCGGTCTCCGCAGCACGAGCACGAGGGCTGCGCCGGCCAGCAACCCGCCAATATGTGCCCACCAGGCGACGGGCATTGGTGGTCCTGATGGGGGCAGGAAGACCATCACGAACTGTGTGACAATCCATGCGCCGAGCGCAAATGCAGCGGTGATATGCAATGGTATGATACGAAAGGCGAGCACCCACACCATCACGCGCGGGTAAAGAAGCACGTAGGCCGCGATCACGCCGGCCACAGCGCCGCTCGCGCCGATCAACGGCACGGCCGATCCAGGCTGCATGGCGGTATGGGCTGCGCCAGCGAAGACACCGCAGGCGAGATAGAAGAACAAAAACTTGGCATGCCCCATCGCGTCTTCGACGTTGTCGCCGAACACCCAGAGGAACAGCATGTTGGTGCCGATGTGCCAGATGTCCCCATGCAGGAACATGTACGACAGCAGCGTCGCCCATGTCGGCAGGCCAACCAGCTCGGGTGGAAGCGCGATGCCGGTGGCGGCGCGTCCGCCAGCCAGAATGCTACTCAAAAGGTTCGCCGGAACGACGCCAAATCCCGCCACTACTTGCGGCGGCAGCATCGTCAATTCCAGCGCGAAGACTGCTAGATTGACGGCAACAAGAGCGAATGTAACGTACTGAAACTTGATCGAACGAAGCGGGTTGGTGTCATATACGGGGACGAACACTGTGGATTCTCCCGGCTGATGGGGCTCTATCGATCAACGGTTCTTTCCCGGCACCCACAGGACGTCGCCCTTACCTTTGTCGTTCACGTAGCGGCTGGCGACAAACAAAAAATCCGACAAGCGATTTACATAGGTCAACGTCGGCTTGCTCACCGGCTCTTGCCTGTCGGCCATAAGCTCGACGATCAACCGCTCGGCCCGCCGGGTAACGGTACGCGCAACGTGGAGCGCTGCGGCGGCAGCTGATCCGCCGGGAAGGACGAACGAGCGCAAAGGACTCAGTTCGCTGTTCAGTGCATCGATCTCCCGTTCCAGCCGCGCCACCTGACCCTCGGTGATCCGCAGCGGTTCGTACTCGAGCTTCTTGCCTCTATCGGGAACGCACAGATCCGCACCAAGGTCGAACAGGTCGTTTTGGATACGCAGCAACATGGCGTCGACCGCGCTATCGGCGGCCGCCAGATGGATCCGCGCCATGCCAATCGCGGCGTTGGCCTCGTCGATCGTACCGTAGGCCGATACGCGCGCGCCATCCTTGCGAACCCGCTCACCGTCGCCCAGGCCTGTGGTGCCATCGTCGCCGGTTTTCGTATAGATCTTGTTCAAAACCACCATCGGGAGCGCCTTTTCTGCTTTAGCGCCTGAAGTACACAGCCAGCATGATCATGACAATCGCGACAAACTGGAGGCCGACACGCCAGCGCATGAAAGTTTGGCTGCGGTTGAAACTATCCCCTTTCAGCATGTTGAACAAGCCGAAGGCGAGCACGATCAGCACAGCGATGCTCGCGAGTGTGGTAAGGTG